>NZ_RZTB01000018.1:22708-87378 GCF_003997735.1 Mesorhizobium sp. M7A.F.Ca.MR.148.00.0.0
GTCAATGCCGGCCGGCGTAGCGCCGAAAGTCGGATATCGCGTTCGACGACGACGTCGGTCGGGCCGCCGATCAGAAGCAGGTGCTCGATATCGTCACGGCGTATCAGCACCAACCTGCGATGGCTGTCGACGGCGGTGGCATCCATGACGGCCAGTCGCGTCTTGCGGTTCCGGCCACCGGCGACGAAGGTTCCGAATGTCAGGTTGCGCACCAGCTTGATGATGACGAGAACGATGACCAGCAAGACAAGCGCTGCAAACGTCCACAGCAATGCTGCGGCATAACCGGGACCTGCCACGCTATCGAGCCATTGCATTGGGTTCCCCTGATCGCCCTTGGAAGTGACGAGACACTAGACCGTTGCAGCGGGCCACCGCAAGTTGCGTTTCACGCCGGTGAACAGCTAGAAAAACTCCGAAGCCCGGAAGACATCATTTTTATCCGACATTTGCCGCCCAGGCCTTTTCCGGACTAGGAGAATGTGATTCAACCCGCTAGGGGCGGGTGTCGGAACACCGGAATTCACGAGCAGGGGGCACATGGCCAAGGAAGCGCGCGGCGATTTCTATCCGGTACCGATCGTCGACCAGAATACGCGACCCGGCGCGGTCACCCGGCTTATCATTTTCATCGTCGTTCTGACGGGGGCGGCGATCGTCTTCGGGCTTTTCCGCGAGCGCCTCGGCGATCCTTTCCTGCTCGGCATGCTCGGCGTGCTGGCGATGATCGGCGTCGGCTTCCTGTTCGCGACGGCGATCGGCTTCGTGCAGGTCACGCCACGCTCGACAGGCGACGAACTGTCGAAATCCTTCGTCGATTCGATGTCGCAGGGGCTTCTCGTCACCGACACCAAGGGCCGCGTCGTCTACGCCAATCGCGCCTATGCGGATATGACCGGAGCATCGTCCGCTGCCGACCTGAAGACCGTCGAGGGATTGCTCTCGGATGTCCCCGAAGCCTCGGTGACGATCTATCGCCTGGCGTCCGGCCTGCGCGACGGCCAGCCGGGCGACGGCGAGTTTAGGCTCGCACAGTCCATTCGGCCCGGTGCCGAGCCTGGCGCCCGCTGGTACCGGGCCCGCGCCCGCGCCTTCAGCGTTCCAGGCCAGCGGCTGCCGATGCTGGCCTGGCAGCTTGCCGACATCTCGCAGGAACGGGCCGAGCAGGAGCGCTTCTTCCTCGACCTGCAGAAGGCGATCGATCACCTCGACCACGCGCCGGCCGGCTTCTTTTCGGCCGACCAGGAGGGCCGCGTCACCTATATCAACGCCACGCTCGCCGAATGGCTGGGCATCGACCTCACCAGCTTCACGCCCGGCGCCGTGTCTCTGTCGGAGATCGTGGCCGGCGACGGCATGGCGCTGGTCCGCTCGGTCAAGGCCGATCCCGGCACCACACGCAACGCGGTGATAGATCTCGACCTGACGACCACGACGGGCGAAGCGCTGCCGGTGCGCTTCATGCACCGTGTTTCGGCCAGCCGCGAAGGATTGAACGGGCCGACACGCACTATCGTGCTCAACCGCACGCAAGGCGAGGATGCCTCTGCCGATTTGCGGGCTTCGGAAGTGCGCTTCACCCGCTTCTTCAACTCGACACCGATGGCGATCGCCGGCGTCGACCACAATGGGCGCATCCTGCGCACCAATGCGCCGTTCCTGTCGCTGTTTTCGTCTGTCGTCGATCGCGACGCCGTTGACCGTCGCGTAAGGCTCGACACGGTGATCCACGAACGCGACCGGCCGGCCTTTGCGGCTGCCTTCGAGAAAGCGCAGCAGCGGCAGGCCGACATCGAGCCGATCGACACGCTTTTGCCGGGCAACGACGAACGGCACATCCGCTTCTACGTCAACGCCGTCGCCGACGGCACCGGTGGCGAGGGCGCCGAGGAGTCGGCCATCGTCTACGCCGTCGAGACGACGGAGCAGAAGGCGCTCGAAGGGCAGATGGCGCAGAGCCAGAAGATGCAGGCGGTCGGCCAGCTTGCCGGCGGCATCGCGCATGATTTCAACAATGTGCTGACCGCCATCATCATGGCGTCCGACCTTTTGTTGACCAACCACCGTCCGTCGGACCCCTCCTTCCCCGACATCATGAACATCAAGCAGAACGCCAACCGGGCGGCTTCGCTGGTGCGGCAGCTTCTGGCCTTCTCGCGCAAGCAGACATTGCGGCCGGAAGTGCTCAACCTGACCGACGTGCTCGCCGATCTCAGGATGCTGCTCGCCCGCCTGGTCGGCAACGACATCAAGCTGAAGGTCGACCATGGCCGCGACCTGTGGCCGATCAAGGTCGATATCGGGCAGTTCGAGCAGGTGGTCGTCAACCTTGCGGTCAACGCGCGCGACGCAATGCCGGCGGGCGGCGATCTCACCGTGCGCACCCGCAATGTGACCGCCGAGGAGTGCAAGGCCTTTTCCTACCGCGAACTCGCCCCGGCGGACTATGTCGTGGTCGAAGTCGAGGACACCGGCAGCGGCATCGCGCCCGACGTGCTGAAGAAGATTTTCGAGCCTTTCTTCACCACCAAGGAAGTCGGCAAGGGCACTGGCCTTGGCCTGTCGATGGTCTATGGCATCATCAAGCAGACCGGCGGCTTCATCTTCTGCGATTCCGAAGTCGGCAAAGGCTCGACTTTCCGCATTTTCCTGCCGCGTCACATCGCCGAAGCCAAAAAAGCAGGCGAGCCCGGCGATGCCCCGGCGACGCCGGCAAAGGTCGCCGATCCGGCCAAGGATCTGTCGGGCTCGGCCACGGTGCTGCTCGTCGAGGACGAGGATGCCGTGCGCATGGGCGGCATGCGGGCGCTGACCTCGCGTGGCTACACCGTGCACGAGGCATCGTCGGGCGTCGAGGCGCTGGAAGTGTTCGAGGCGCTGGGCGGCAAGGTCGATATCGTCGTTTCCGACGTGGTCATGCCGGAAATGGACGGACCGACACTGCTTGGTGAATTGCGCAAGCGCCAGCCGGACATCAAGTTCGTCTTCGTGTCCGGCTACGCCGAGGACGCATTCGCCAGAAACCTCCCGGCAGATGCGCATTTCGGCTTTCTGCCCAAGCCGTTTTCGCTCAAGCAACTGGCGACGATCGTCAAGGACGTGCTGGAGTCTTAGAGCCTTTCCCATGTTCCACCTTGCACAACGCCGTGACAACGCCATGATTGCGGGTGAAACGGCAGGAAGGCTTAGGGGGAGCAACTGGTGACGCCGCACAACGAAGCGGACAAGGACGACTACGCCGACACGGTTTTGTTGCCGGGTGACCCGCAGCGCGCCGAGTGGATGGCGCAAACGTTCCTGGAAGCGCCGCGCTGCATCAATCGCCGCCGCGGCGCACTTGGCTTCACCGGGCTGTTTGGCGGCAAACCCGTCAGCATCCAGGCGACGGGCATCGGCGTTTCATCGTTTCTGATCTACGCGCATGAACTGCTGGACCATTATGGCGCCCGGACCTTGATCCGCACCGGCACCTGCGGCAGCCTGACCGCAAAAGCAAAACTGCGCAGCCTTGTCATCTCGCAATCGGCGCAGGCGGAAAGCGCCCAGAGCGGCCAGGTTTTCGGCCTTTATGGACCCGCTGGCCCCGACCCGGCGCTCCTCGCATCGTCACTGGCCAAGGCGGTAGAATTCGGCATGGACCATCATGCCGGCCTGACGGTGTGCAGCGACATCTTCTATCACCCGGAGGGGCGCGCCCGTTTTGCCGTTGCGCGGGCGCAAGGAGCCCTGGCCGTGGATATGGAAACCAGCGCGCTATATCGCATATCGGAGCATTTCGGAGCGCGTGCGCTGTCGATGTGTGTCGTGGTCGACAACATCGAGACCGGCGAACAGACCGACTATTCCGAGCGCCAGGCGCTTTTCACCGACATGAGCCGTCTGGCGCTCGCTGTCGCTGTGGAAGCGGGCTAAGCAGCCTCCCGCTTCGGCACCATCTGCTCATCCATTCCCGGCCGATGGCCCCGCAGATAGAGCGCGCAGGTGGTGCGCAGCATCGACGCAAAGTTCGGGATGGCGCCGTTGATCTCGATGGCTTCGTCATAAAGCTTCGAAATGAATTTTGGCGTCGTCAAATCCTGGTTTTCGGCGATTTCGTCCAGCAAAGCCCAGAATGTCGCTTCGAGCTGGATGCTGGTCGAGTGGCCGTCGATGCGAATCGACCGGTTGATCTGGCGATAGCCTTCGGGATCCTGGCCCGCAAACACCCTGCACATCCGACAAACCTCCCATGATTGTTGGTCTTGGGTGGACGGGCGTGCAGTTTGATACTGCTTGACCTGTCCCCACATGCATTCTCGGGCAAAATTGCCGGTCCGGCAATCGGACTTTCGTCCCGTTCGCGGCTGCGGGCGTGGTAACCGGCTGCCACCACCTTTTGTCCGTGCCGCGCATAATCGCCTTCACACCAGAACGGAGACTGATTTGGCCAAGGCGATCCACAGTATGATCCGGGTTCTCGACGAAGCCCGATCGGTCGATTTCTACAGAAACGCCTTCGGGCTCGATGTCGCCGACAGGCTGGATTTCGAGACATTCACGCTCATTTACCTCAGCAATGCCGAGGCAGGGTTCGAGCTCGAACTGACCGTGAACAAGGATCGGCAGGAGCCTTACGGGCTCGGCGACGGCTACGGCCATCTGGCGGTCTCGGTCGTCGATCTCGACGGCGAACATGACCGTCTCGGCGCGCTAGGGCTCAACCCGAAGAAAATCGTCGAGTTCAACCGCGACGGATCCCTGATCGCCCGCTTTTTCTTCATCGAGGATCCCGACGGCTACAAGATCGAGGTTCTGCAACGCGGAGGTCGCTTCCAATAGGAGACATCGCAGCCGTCCCCTGACGGGGGCAGCGCGCCAGCAACGGCGTTCTGAAGAGAGCGCACATAGCAAGCAGGGAGGAATAAAATGGTCACGATCTATGACGCGAAGCCTGGGCTGTCCCGTCGAGAGCTTCTTAAACGCGGCGGCATTGGCGCGCTGCTCGTCATTTCAAGCAGCGCCGTCATCAGCCCCGAGCATGCCTGGGGACTGGAGACATCGGCACTCAAGCCCGAAACCATGGCGACGCTGATCCAGATGGCGCGTGACATCTATCCGCACGATCAGGTTCCGGACAAATATTACGCCATTGCCGTGAAAGGCCACGACGAACAGGCCGGCAAGGACGCCGCCTACAAGACTATGCTCGAAGATGGCATCGCCGACCTCGACAAGAAGTCCGGTGACGGCGGCTACCGCGGCCTTGGCTGGGAGGACCAGCGCGTCGCCGTGCTGAAGCAAATCGAGGCGACGCCGTTCTTCCAGGCCATTCGGGGTGGCCTCGTGGTCAGCCTCTACAACCAGAAAGAGGTGTGGCCGATCTTCGGTTACGAGGGCGAGTCCTATTCCAAGGGCGGCTACATCGCACGCGGTTTCGACGACATCGAGTGGCTCTGAGCCCCGTCGTTCTTGAACCCGCAAACAGAAATCATGGGAGGAAACCATGGCAGCTTCATTTGATCTGAACAACGATGGCGTGGTCGTCATCATCGGCTCGGGCGCCGGCGGCGGCACGCTAGGCAACGAACTCGCCCAGAAGGGTGTCGACGTCGTCATCCTGGAAGCTGGCGCGCGCCACGAATACGAAGACTTCATCAATGACGAGTGGGGTTCGTTCAGCCAGCTCGCCTGGACGGACAAGCGCACCACGTCGGGCGACTGGCGTGTGGCCAAGGACTTTCCCAACCTGCCGGCCTGGATCGTCAAGTCGGTCGGCGGTTCGACCACGCATTGGGCGGGAGCTTCGCTGCGCTTCCAGGAGCATGAGTTCAAGGGGCTGTCGACCTACGGCAAACTGGAAGGCGCCAACCTGCTCGATTGGCCGATCACGCTGGCCGAGATGGAGCCCTACTATGCCAAGGCTGAAGCCAAGATGGGCGTCACCGGCACCAATGACTGGCCGCGGCTGCCGGGCAACAACAATTTCAAGGTGTTGAAGGCCGGCGCCGACAAGCTCGGCTACAAGGAATGCCACACCGGCAACATGGCGATCAACTCGGTCGATCGCGACGACCGCATGTCCTGCCAGCAGACCGGCTTCTGCTTCCAGGGCTGTAAATGGGGCGCCAAATGGTCGACGCTCTACACCGAGATACCCAAGGGAGAGGCGACAGGCCATCTCGAAGTCAGGCCGAATGCCATGGCGATCAAGATCAACCATGACGTCAGCGGAAAGGTGACCGGCGTTGTCTACGCCGACAAAGACGGCAAGCTGCAGGAGCAGAAGGCGCGCATCGTCGCGGTTGCCGGCAATTCGATCGAGAGCCCGCGGCTGCTGCTCAATTCGGCGTCGGGGAAATTCCCCGATGGGCTTGCCAACTCGTCGGGTCAGGTCGGCAAGAACTACATGCGTCACACCACCGGCTCGGTCTATGCCATCTTCGACAGACCGGTGCACATGTATCGCGGCACGACCATGGCCGGCATCATCCGCGACGAGGCGCGGCATGATCCATCGCGCGGTTTCGTTGGTGGCTACGAGTTCGAGACGCTGTCGCTCGGCCTGCCGTTCATGGCAGCGTTTCTTGATCCGGGCGCATGGGGGCGCTCGTTCACCACAGCACTCGATCACTACGACCACATGGCCGGCCTTTGGATCGTCGGTGAGGACATGCCGCGCGCGGAGAACCGCATCGCGCTGCATGCCGACGAGAAGGACGCGCACGGCATGCCGATAGCCGACGTGCATTTCGACGATCATCCGAACGACACCGCGATGCGTAACCACGCCTACAAGCAGGCTACGGCACTCTATGATGCGGTCGGCGCCACCCGCACCTTCCCGACGCCGCCCTATCCGTCGACCCACAATCTCGGCACCAACCGGATGAGCGAGAAAGCGGAAGACGGCGTCGTCAACAAGCACGGCCAGGCGCACGACATCAAGAACCTGTTCGTGTCCGATGGTAGCCAGTTCACCACCGGTGCCGCCGAAAACCCGACCCTGACGATCGTGTCGCTCGCGATCCGCCAGGCCGACTACATCGCGGCGCAAATGTCGGCCAAGACGATCTAGTCACATCCTCCCGACGGACTGCTGGCGCGGAACCCGCAAGGTTCCGCGCCTTTTTCTTGCCGCCTCACTGCTTGGTGCAGGTCGAGGCGGTGAAGGCGCCGTCGGGCTGCTTCATGATGATGTCGAAGGAGGGCACGGTTTCGCCGTCCAGCGTCGCCTGGGTCAGCGACAGTGAATTGCCGCCGGCGGTATATCCGCCCAGCGGCCCCAGCCACGAGATCACGCCGTTTGCGTCCATTTGGTAGTTGTAGCCCTGCCGCGCGGTGCCGAAGACGCCGTGGCTGGCGTAGACGGGGCCGCTGTAGACGTTCCCCTTGATGGTGATGTCGCCGAGGCTGAGGAACATGCCAAGCAGGTACACTTCGCAATGATAGGCGCCGTCAGGCATCTTGCCGTCGCTGAAATCGGCTCGCGCGGCCACGGTTGCTGCAGCCAGAAGCAGTATGCCGATGAAAATACGTGAAATACCTGAAACCATGACGTCGCTCGCTTGAAGAGCGAGCTTGCCCTATTTTTGCACCGCGCCGCAACATCGGTCGCCTGAGGCACTGGTGAGTTCAAAATCTAGGCAGGTTTGATAAATGATCGAAAAATAGGCAGAGGCTGCGGAAGCTGCGCAAAATTCCCTCAATCGATTTCTGGCCACCTCTCTTTGTTTTGTAAGCCCTATATTCCAAGGTGCTGATATCTATAATTTATTTGTGCCCTTTCGGGATTGCCAGAGCGGTTGGCATGGGGGTTGCTTTGTAGTGTTGCGGTGCAATCAACTAGCTTGGGAGTCTGTAATATGAGGGGTAATTTCTCGACAATAACAAAAATGTTTTCGGCTGGTGTGGTCGCCGCCGGCCTGTTGACGTCCGCTCCGGTCAAGGCCGCCGACGACACGATCAAGGTCGGCATTCTCCATTCGCTGTCGGGGACCATGGCGATTTCGGAGACGACGCTGAAGGACGCCATGCTGATGCTCATCGACGAGCAGAACGCCAAGGGTGGTCTGCTCGGCAAGAAGCTCGAGGCGGTCGTCGTCGATCCGGCTTCCAACTGGCCGCTGTTTGCCGAAAAAGCGCGCGAACTGATCTCCAAGGACAAGGTCGCGGCGGTGTTCGGCTGCTGGACCTCGGTGTCGCGCAAATCGGTGCTGCCGGTGTTCTCGGAACTCGACAATATCCTGTTCTACCCCGTCCAGTATGAGGGCGAGGAAAGCGAGCGCAACGTGTTCTACACCGGTGCGGCGCCGAACCAGCAGGCCATCCCGGCTGTCGACTATCTGATGAGCGAGGATGGTGGTTCGGTGAAGCGCTGGGTGCTGGAAGGCACCGACTACGTCTATCCGCGCACCACCAACAAGATCCTCGAGGCCTATCTGAAGGCCAAGGGCGTGGCGGCTGAAGACATCATGGTCAATTACACGCCGTTCGGCTTCTCCGACTGGCAGACCGAAGTTTCGGCGATCAAGAAGTTCGGTTCGGCCGGCAAGAAGACCGCCGTCGTCTCGACCGTCAACGGCGACGCCAACGTGCCGTTCTACAAGGAACTCGGCAACCAGGGCATCAAGGCCGAGGACATCCCGGTCATGGCCTTCTCTGTCGGCGAGGAAGAGCTAGCCGGTCTCGACACCGCGCCGCTGGTCGGCCATCTCGCCGCCTGGAACTACTTCGAGAGCGTCGACACGCCCGAGAACAAGAAGTTCATCGCCGACTGGCACAAGTTCATCAAGAACGACAAGCGCACCACCAACGACCCGATGGAAGCCCATTATATCGGCTTCAACATGTGGGTGAAGGCGGTCGAGAAGGCCGGCACCACCGATCCGGACAAGGTCATCGACGCCATGATCGGCGTGTCGGTGCCGAACCTGACCGGCGGCTATTCGACGATGATGCCGAACCACCACATCACCAAGCCGGTGCTGATCGGCGAAATCCAGGCCGACGGCCAGTTCGAAACCGTGTCGCGCACGCCGGGCCTGGTGATGGGTGACGAGTGGTCCGACTATCTGCCTGATTCCAAGGACCTGATCTCCGATTGGCGCGCGCCTCTGTCCTGCGGCAACTTCAATGTTGCCACCGGCAAGTGCGGCGGCAAGGGCACGAACTGATCCTCCCCGGGCTGGACCTTCAGGTCCATGCCCATGACCGCGCGCGTCCGGACGGCTTCCTCCGCCGTCCGGACGCCCACTTCAACCTTCAGGGGTGACCAGAGACCGATGACCTTGATCCGCACGGGTTTGATGCTGTTGTTCCTGCTGGCGACACTGTCGTCCTCCGGCGCCGGCGAAGCCGATCTGCGCGGCATCATCGCCAAATTCGCCACGGCCAAGGGCTTTTCCGAGATCGGGGCCGTCGTCCACGAACTGGCGGCCGCCGGCGATCCGGCGGTAGAGCGGCCGCTTGCGGCACTTGCCGACGGCAACCTGTATGTCCGCAAGGCTGATTCCCTTGTGTTTGTCGGCAAGGAAGCGGGCGAAAGCGTCCAGCTTTCCGACCCGTTGAGCGGCGAGGCGTCGGGCGAAGCGGCCAAGGACGGCATCACCAAGATCAAGGTCAACAACACGCTGCGTCGCGTCATACGCGATGCGTTGGGCACACTGACGCTCGGCGCCAAGGACCCGGCAGTGCGTGTTGCCGCCGCCGACACCATGTTCAAGACTCCCGACGCCGCAAACATCGGACCGCTCGACACGGCAATCGCCAGTGAGACCGTGGCCAGCGTCAAGGCGCTGCTCGAACAGGCTCGTGCCGCCTCCGTTCTGGTCTCCGACCGGCCCGAAGCCGACAAGCTCGCTGCAATTGCCCTGATCGGCGCGCGTGGCGACCGCGATGCGGTTTCCCTGCTCACCTCGGTCGAGGCGAATTCCGCCGACACGGTCAAGCAAGCGGCGACGACCGCAATCGCCAACATCAATTCGACGCTGGCCTTCTGGGATGCCGGGCAGAACATCTGGTACGGCATCTCGCTGGGCTCGGTGCTGCTGCTGGCGGCAATCGGCCTTGCCATCACCTTTGGCGTCATGGGCGTCATCAACATGGCGCATGGCGAGATGGTCATGCTCGGCGCCTACACGACCTTCGTCGTCCAGCAGGTGATCCGCACCTCCTTTCCCGGCCTGTTCGACTGGTCGCTGGTCATTGCGCTGCCGCTCGCCTTCCTCGTCGCGGCCCTGGTTGGCCTGATCATCGAGCGCGGCGTCATCCGTTTCCTCTATGGCCGGCCGCTTGAAACGCTGCTCGCGACATGGGGCGTCTCGCTGATCCTGCAACAGGCCGTGCGCTCGATCTTCGGGCCGACCAACCAGGAGGTCGGCAACCCATCCTGGATGTCGGGCTCGTTCAATCTCGGCCAGTTGGCGATCACCTGGAACCGGCTGTGGATCCTGGTTTTCGCGCTCGCTGTCTTCGGCATCCTGCTCTACGTGATGAAGCGCACGCCCTGGGGCCTGCAGATGCGCGCCGTCACCGCCAACCGGCGCATGGCCGCCTCGATGGGCATCAGGACGCCATGGGTAGACGCGCTGACTTTCGCGCTCGGCTCCGGCATTGCAGGCATTGCCGGTGTCGCGCTCAGCCAGATCGACAACGTCTCGCCCAATCTCGGTCGCGGCTACATCATCGACAGCTTCATGGTCGTCGTCTTCGGCGGCGTCGGCAATCTGTGGGGCACGCTGGTCGGCGCCTTCTCGCTCGGCATCGTCAACAAGTTCCTCGAGCCCTATGCGGGCGCGGTGCTCGGCAAGATCGTCGTGCTGGTGCTGATCATCCTGTTCATCCAGAAGCGCCCGCGCGGCCTGTTCGCGCTCAAGGGCAGGGCGGTGGAAGCATGATCACGGGACGCTTCTTTGCCGCCGGCGCGGACCGCCGCATCGCCATCACGATCTTCATCCTGCTGGCAGTGGCCGTCATCGTGCCGCTGCTCAACCTTGCGGTGTCTCCCACCAGCGCCTTCTACGTCCCTTCCTACATCGTCGCGCTGACAGGCAAATATCTCTGCTATGCGCTGCTCGCCTTGGCGCTTGACCTGGTCTGGGGCTATTGCGGCATCCTCTCGCTCGGTCACGGCGCCTTCTTCGCGCTCGGCGGCTATGCGATGGGCATGTATCTGATGCGCCAGATCGGCTCACGCGGCGTTTACGGCAATCCCATCTTGCCCGACTTCATGGTGTTCCTGAACTACAAGGAATTGCCCTGGTTCTGGTACGGTTTCGACCATTTCTGGTTCGCCGGCCTCATGGTGCTCGCGGTGCCCGGCCTGCTCGCTTTCGTCTTTGGCTGGTTCGCCTTCCGCAGCCGCGTTACCGGCGTTTATCTCTCGATCATCACCCAGGCGATGACCTACGCGCTGCTGCTTGCCTTTTTTCGCAACGACATGGGGTTCGGCGGCAACAACGGCCTGACCGATTTCAAGGATATTCTCGGCTTCAACGTGCAGGCCGACGCGACGCGTTCGGCGCTGTTCGCGGCCAGCGCCGTGATGCTCGCGCTTGCCGTGTTCGTCACCTGGGCGATCGTCGGCTCCAAATACGGCAAGCTCCTGATGGCGGTGCGCGATGCCGAGAGCCGCACGCGCTTCCTCGGCTGGCGGGCCGAGAACGTAAAACTGTTCGCCTTCACCGTCTCGGCTGTCATGGCCGGCATAGCCGGCGCGCTCTACGTGCCGCAGGTCGGCATCATCAATCCGGGCGAGTTCGAGCCGGCCAATTCGATTGAAGTCGTCGTCTGGGCCGCCGTCGGCGGACGCGGCACCATTGTCGGGCCGATCATCGGTGCGTTGCTGGTCAATGCCGGCAAATCCTGGTTCACCGGCGTGCTGCCGGAGTTCTGGCTGTTTGCACTGGGCGGGCTGTTCGTCGCCGTCACGCTTTTGCTGCCCAAAGGCATCATCGGCATGTGGGACAGTTGGCGCGGCAACGCCAGGGCGTTGCGAGCAGCTTCGATTGCCGAGGAAGCCGGCAGCGACCCCGACGTTCCGACGCCGGCTAAAATCGTTCGCAGCGAGGCGAGAAAGCCCGGCGACTGGTCAGCCAGCAACCCCGAACCGCAGCCGGCGGAGTGAGCGACCATGTCAAAGTCGAACACGATCCTTTATCTCGACGGCGTATCGGTCTCCTTCGATGGTTTTCGCGCCATCAACAATTTGTCGCTGGTGCTCGACAAGGGCGAGATGCGCGCCATCATCGGCCCCAACGGCGCCGGCAAGACGACCATGATGGACATTGTCACCGGCAAGACGCGGCCCGACGAAGGCGATGTGTTCTTCGACGGCCAGGTCGATCTGACCAAGCATGACGAGGCCGAAATCGCCATGATGGGCATCGGCCGCAAGTTTCAGAAGCCGACCGTGTTCGAAAGCCACACGATCGAGGAAAACCTGATGTTGGCGTTGAAGGGACCGCGCTCGATCTTCCCGGCGCTGTTCCATCGCCGCTCGACCGCCGAGACGCGGCAGATCGATGACATCCTCGGCATCATCCGGCTTGGCGACAAGCGTGACGAATTGGCGGCCAATCTGAGCCATGGGCAAAAGCAGTGGCTCGAGATCGGCATGCTCCTGGCGCAAGACCCGAAACTGCTTCTAGTCGACGAACCGGTCGCCGGCATGACCGATGCCGAGACGGAGGAAACCGCTCGTCTGCTCAAGGACATCGCCCGCGACCATTCGGTCATCGTCGTCGAGCATGACATGCATTTCGTGCGCGAACTCGGCGTCAAGGTCACCTGCCTGCATGAGGGCTCGGTGCTCTCGGAAGGCACACTCGATTTCGTGTCGGCCGACGAGCGTGTCGTCGAAGTCTATCTGGGGAGATGAGCATGGTCTGGCGGGTGCAGTTCCATCATTTCGATCTGTCGTTTCTGCGGTTCTGGAAAAGGCGCTGACATGCTCGAAGTTTCCAATGCCACGCTGCACTACGGCGCCGCCCAGGCACTGCGCGGCGTGTCGCTGAAGGCGGGCGCAGGCAAGATCACCTGCGTGCTCGGTCGCAACGGCGTCGGCAAGACCAGTTTGATGAGATCGATCGTCGGCCATCACAGGCTGACGAGCGGAAGCGTTGCCTTCGAGGGGAAGGCGCTCGACCGGAGCGCGGCGTATGACCGCGCCCGGTCGGGCATCGCATTCGTACCGCAGGGCAGGGAGGTCTTTCCGCTGCTCACCGTGCGGGAGAACCTGGAATCAGGCTTTGCGCCGCTGAAACGGGCCGACCGCAACATTCCGGCGCATGTCTTCGAATTGTTCCCGGTGCTGAAGCAGATGCTCGGCCGCCGCGGCGGTGATCTTTCCGGGGGCCAGCAGCAGCAGCTCGCCATCGGACGGGCGCTGGTGATGCGGCCGAAACTGCTGGTGCTCGACGAGCCGACCGAGGGCATACAGCCTTCGATCATCAAGGACATCGGCCGCGCCATCCGCTACCTGCGTGACCAGGCCGGCATCGCCGTGCTTCTGGTCGAACAATATCTCGATTTCTGCCGCGAGTTGGCCGACGAGGTCAACATCATGGACCGTGGCGTGATCGTCCATACCGGCCCGGCGGAAGATCTGGACCGTGCTGATGTCAGGAAGTTCCTGACGGTCTAGAATCGCCAACGCACTTCAGTTGACGATCCGAAGTCCTTGGCAAGTCCAGTATTTCTCCGGCCCTGCACCAGCGTCTCTGGTGCATTGGCAGCTGCGTGCTAGTCTTTTCCTAGGCTTTTGTGAGTCGGCCGCTTCCGTACCAGTCTGGTTTATCGCAGATCGAGGAGCACGGCCAATGCCGGGCAAGTTTCACGCAAGCAAGGCTGCCTAGCTTCCCTCCTGCGATCTCTGTCGTTCAAACGCGTTTGGGCACACAGGCTAAGGGACAGCCATGGAACGTTACGTCGAGGATTACCAGAAGCGGCGGCTTATCGAACGGGTCGATATCATCGCTGCCATCAACATCTTGAGATCACAGGGCTGCGATTACGACGATCTGATCGAGGAGATCACCAAGGTCTTCTATGTCGATCTCGATACCTTCAATGAGATTGTCATGGCGGCCTAGGAGCCGCATTCGTCTCGCCACGATCAGAGGCCGGTGTTGACACGCGCGATCAGCCTGCGCGCTTGAACGGAGAAGCGGTGACGCGGTTGCGGCCGGCGCGCTTGGCGTCGTAGAGCGCTTTGTCGGCGGCATTGAGCACCTTGTCGAAGCCGAGGCCTTCCTTGGTGCCGAAAGCAAATCCGGCACTGACCGTGCATATCAGCGAGCCTGTCTCGGTTTCGATGTGGTGCGCGGCGAAAGCTGCCCGGATGGCCTCGGCGGTGGCCTCCACCGTTTCGGGCAAGGTCCGCTTCAGCACCAGCGCGAATTCCTCGCCGCCCATGCGCGCGGCGACATCGCCCGGGCGGAGATTGCTGGCGAGTTCCCGTGCAAATACCTTCAGCACCTCATCGCCGGCGGCGTGGCCGAATTCGTCGTTGATGGCCTTGAAGTTGTCGAGGTCGAAGACGACCACCGCCGCGAAGGCACCGACCGGCGCATCGCCGTGCAGGTCGAATAGGGCGCGGCGGTTGAGCAGGCCGGTCAGCGGGTCGGTCAGGGCATTGTGGCGGTGATGCCGGGCCAGACGCCCTTGGTTCAGGGCCAGGGAAAGCGCTCCGATGCCGGTCATGCTGGCGATGACGATGATGAGGCTCAGTTCCTCGGCCCAGTTGCTTGGCGCATGTCCAAGGACCAGCTTTCCCTCCCAGGCCAAAACCATGGCGCAGAGAGCAAAGGATGCGGCCGTGGCCGAATAGAGCGCGGTGATACCGGTTGTCAGGGCAGGGGCTTCGTCGCGGCCTTTCCAGTATTCGACCGCCGTTGCGAACAGAAGCAAGGCGGCGAAGGCATTTTCGAACATGAAGCCCAGCCCGTCATAGCCTAGAGCCATGGGAGGCAATGTCACGGCCAGCGAAATGGCGCTGCCAAACGCCGTTCGCGGCACTGGCGAGCCGCCGGTTCTGAACTGGTAGGCCGCGCCCAGCATTGTCGAGAAACCGAGCAGGAGGAAAGCCAGCGTGGCGATGCCCAGCAGGCGCCCGGGCATATCGATATAGGCGTCATAGAAAAAAATATCGCCGACCACGAACACCAGGCTGACCGCCCATGTCAGCAGGAACTTTTCCGAGCGAGCGGTCAGCCACATGCCAAACAAGGTCAGGCTCAGGCAGGCAGCGGAAAAACCGACAGCCAGCAGAAGTGAAGTGTAGTCGAGCGACATGCCCCTCGTCCTTGCCCGCGGCGGCCCAGATTTGCGACTGGTTCGGCTGGATTCATGCAGCAAGGAGGTATCGATAAGGTTACGACGATGGCGAAGATGCCATGATTCCGCAGCGTCAGGGCACCGACAGATCCTGGTCCACCCGCTTCATCAGTGCCATGGCGCCGAACGGCGCTCGCACCTTGCCCTCCGTGATGAAGTAGACGAACACGTCGCGCGGCTTGACCGGCGCATCGGTGGCGGGGTCGGCGCGCCGCAGGTCGGCCGGCTGCTTGCCTTGCGCCCAGATATTTACCCGCGCGGCCCATTCATCGAGACCTTTCGGCGTGTAGCAATCGGGATTGTCGTCACTGCCGGTCTGCAGCCGGGCGTAGACGAAATCGGCGGTGACGTCGGCGATATCGGGATATTTGGCATGGTCGGCGTAGACGATCGCGGCCTTGTATTTTCGGGCAAGTGCTGCGAATTCCGGCACGACAAAACTGTCGTTGCGGACCTCGACCGCGTGGCGCAGCGCAACGCCGTCCTGCTTTTCCGGCAGCAGTTTCAAAAAGGCTTCGAAATCGTCCGGATCGAATTTCTTGGTCGGCGCGAACTGCCACAGGATCGGCCCGAGCTTTTCCCCGAGTGCGGCAACGCCCGAGCCGAGGAAGCGCGTCATCGATTCGCCGGCCTCGCCCAGCACGCGCCGGTTGGTGACGAAGCGGTTGCCCTTTAGCGAGTACACGAAACCGTCCGGCGCCTCCTTGGCCCATTTGACGAAGGTCGGTTCCTTGAAGCTGGAATAGTAAGTGCCGTTGACCTCGATGCTCGGCACCTGGCGAGTGGCGTAGTTCAGCTGCTTGGCCTTGGAAAGCTTGTCGGGATAGAAGGACGTATCCCAGGGCTCGAAGGTCCAGCCGCCCATGCCGGCGCGGATTGTTCCCGATGTGCTCATCTCATCCTCCCAAGTTCAGAAAATCAGGCCGCTGTGCTCTCGTGGACCGATTTCGCCATGTCGACCAGCACCCATCCCGGCCGGTAGGGATTGGGCCGGCGACCCGTTTCGTGGAAACCATAGGCCAGATAGAGCGCGATGTTCCGTTCCATCCTGGCGTTGGTGTAAAGCCGCACCTCGGGCAGGCCCCAGAGACGGGTCAGCTCATCCGCGTGTTTCAGCAGCGCAATGCCGAAGCCTTTGCCCTGAAAGTCAGGGGAGACCGCGACGGAGAAGATCATCGCGTGATCGTCGTGCCGTTCCAGTGTGAGCACTCCGGCAATTTCGCTGCCACTTTCCAACACCCACACCTCGCCGCCCTCAATGCGCGGCGCATAGTCCTCGGTGACTGGGATCGGCGGTGCGCCTAACAGTGCAGTGTAAGGCGCATAGGCCGCTTGCGTCAGCGAGACGACGGTTTGGAGATCACCGGCAAGCGCTCTTCTGATTTTCATTCAAAAGCTCCAGGCGCCAACCGGTCCGATCACTCCGCCGCTTCGCGCTTGCCTCCGGGGCGCCGCTCCAGAAGCTCCTTGAGGAACTGGCCGGTGTAGCTGCGCTTCTCGCGCACGATCGCTTCCGGCGTACCGGAGGCAACCAGTTCGCCGCCGCCGTCGCCGCCTTCGGGGCCGAGGTCGAGTACCCAGTCAGCGGTTTTGATCACTTCGAGATTGTGCTCGATGACCACCACCGTGTTGCCCTGGTCGACCAGTTCATGCAGCACTTCCAACAGCTTGGCGACGTCGTGGAAATGCAGGCCGGTGGTCGGCTCGTCGAGGATATAGAGCGTCTTGCCAGTTGCCTTGCGCGACAGTTCCTTGGCCAGCTTGATGCGCTGCGCCTCGCCGCCTGACAGCGTCGTCGCCTGCTGGCCGATATGGATATAGCCAAGGCCGACCTGCTTCAGCGTGTCGAGCTTGTCGCGCACGCCGGGCACGGCGGCGAAGAAGTCGACGCCTTCCTCGACCGTCATGTCGAGCACGTCGGCGATCGACTTGCCCTTGAACACCACGTCGAGCGTCTCTCTGTTGTAGCGCTTGCCGTGGCAGACGTCGCAGGTGACGTAGACGTCGGGCAGGAAGTGCATCTCGATCTTGATGACGCCGTCGCCCTGGCAGGCTTCGCAGCGGCCGCCCTTAACGTTGAAGGAGAAGCGGCCGGGCTGGTAGCCGCGCGCTTTGGCCTCCGGCAGGCCGGCGAACCAGTCGCGGATTGGCGTGAAGGCGCCGGTATAGGTGGCGGGGTTCGAACGCGGAGTCCTGCCAATGGGCGACTGGTCGATGTCGATGACCTTGTCGAGGAATTCGAGGCCCTCGATGCGGTCGTGGTCGGCCGGGTGCTCGCGCAAGCCCATGATGCGGCGCGAGGCAGCCTTGAACAGGGTTTCGATCAGGAAGGTCGACTTGCCGCCGCCCGACACGCCGGTGACGGCGGTGAAGGTGCCGAGCGGTATTTCGGCGGTGACGTTCTTCAGATTGTTGCCGCGCGCGCCGACGATCTTCAGGCGCCGGTTTTTCTTCGCTTCACGCCGCACGCCTGGCGTCGCCACTTCGAGCGCGCCCGACAGATATTTGCCGGTGATCGAATTGGGATTGGCCATTACCTGCTGCGGGGTGCCCTGGGCGATGATCTCGCCGCCATGGATGCCCGCGGCCGGACCCATGTCGACGACATAGTCGGCATGCAGGATGGCGTCCTCGTCATGCTCGACGACGATCACCGTGTTGCCGATATCGCGCAGGTGCTTCAGCGTATCGAGCAGGCGGGCATTGTCGCGCTGATGCAGGCCGATCGACGGTTCGTCCAGCACATAGAGCACGCCCGTGAGACCGGAGCCGATCTGCGATGCCAGCCGGATGCGCTGGCTCTCGCCGCCTGACAGCGTGCCGGAATTGCGCGACAGCGTCAGGTAGTCGAGCCCGACATCGTTGAGGAAGCGCAGCCGCTCGCGGATCTCCTTGAGCACCCGCACCGCGATCTCGTTCTGCTTGTCGTTGAGCGACGCGGGCAGGTCGGTGAACCACTGGTCGGCCTTGCGGATGGAAAGCTCGGTGACTTCGCCGATATGCCTGCCGGCGATTTTCACCGCCAGCGACTCGGGCTTCAGCCGATAACCCTTGCAGACCGGGCAGGGCGTGGCCGACATGAAGCGCTCGATCTCCTCGCGCATCCAGGCGGATTCGGTCTCTTTCCAGCGGCGCTCCAGATTGGGAATGACGCCTTCGAAGGTCTTGGTGGTCTTGTAGGAGCGCAGGCCGTCATCATACTGGAAGGTGATTTCGCGCTCACCCGTGCCGTGCAGGATAGCTTCCTTGGCCTCTTCGGACAAATCCTTGAACTTGTCGCCGAGCTTGAAGCCATAGGCCTTGCCCAGCGCTTCCAGCGTTTGCGCGTAATAGGGGGAAGTCGATTTCGCCCACGGGCTGACGGCGCCGTCGCGCAGCGAGATGTTCTCGTCCGGCACGATCAGATTGCCGTCGATGGCGCGCTGGCTGCCGAGACCGTCACAGGTCGGGCAGGCGCCGAACGGGTTGTTGAACGAGAACAGGCGCGGTTCGATTTCCGGAATGGTGAAGCCGGAGACCGGGCAAGCGAACTTTTCCGAGAACAGGATGCGCTCATGCGTCTCGTTCTTCGACTTGTTGACCGAATCCTCGCCGGTCTGGCTGGAATCGAGCGGCTTGTCGGCGAATTCGGCGACCGCCAGCCCATCGGCCAGCTTCAGCGCCGTTTCGATGGAATCGGCGAGCCGCGTCGCCAGATCGCCGCGCACGACGATGCGGTCGACGACGACGTCGAGGTCATGCTTGTACTTCTTGTCCAGCGCCGGCACGTCGGCGATCTCATAGAAGACGCCGTCGACCTTGACGCGTTGAAAGCCCTTCTTCTGCAGTTCCAGCAATTCCTTGCGGTACTCGCCTTTGCGGCCGCGCACCATCGGCGCCAGGATGAACAGGCGCGTGCCTTCCTCGATCGCCAGCACGCGGTCGACCATCTGCGAAACCGTCTGGCTCTCGATCGGCAGGCCGGTGGCCGGCGAATAGGGTATGCCGACGCGCGCAAAAAGCAGCCGCATATAGTCGTAGATCTCGGTGACGGTGCCGACCGTCGAACGCGGGTTCTTCGAGGTGGTCTTCTGCTCGATGGAAATGGCGGGCGACAGGCCGTCGATCTGGTCGACGTCAGGCTTCTGCATCATCTCAAGGAATTGCCGCGCGTAGGCCGACAGGCTTTCGACGTAGCGGCGCTGGCCCTCGGCATAGATCGTGTCGAAGGCCAGCGATGACTTGCCGGACCCCGACAGGCCGGTCATGACAATCAGGCTGTCACGCGGCAAGTCGAGATCGACATTCTTCAGATTGTGTTCGCGCGCCCCGCGAATGGAAAGATATTTATGGTCGGCCATAGCCGGTCGCCGCCTCAGAATCTGGAATTTCCTGGAATGGCGGGTTTTCCCGGCCATCCCCTATGTAGGTAGTTTTGCCGCCACGTCGAGATACGCCACAATTCCCGACGAGAGCGTTTAAGCGTCTTTCGCGTGAACGGGCAAGCGGAAAGAACAAAGGCCGAACACGCTCCTGACAAAGCTGTGCAAAAACTGACTTGCACGTAACCTCCCGGCGATCACATTTTTCGGTAACCGGCTATTGATGGTTGACGCCACCAGCTGACGGGAGCAGTCTCCAGCAGTCAACGAAGACGGCCGTCTTTCGATGGCCTCGCCGCCCAAAGGCGGCCTGCGAGACGCCGCAGGCATTTGCGATTTGTGCTTCGAATTGACAACAATCGCAACGGACAGAGGAGCGGAGCTATGACGCCACCGGATCGTCCCCTAGGGTTCCAGTTGTCACTGGAGCCGAGGCAGGCATAAGTGCCAGGGTTCAGCGTTTTCGCCAGCCGGCAAACCGTGACCTGCCATCTCTCGTAAAATCAGAGACTACTAGTCGGATCGTCGGCTGAATGCCGCGGTGCATCCGAAATCAAACGCCGGCAGTACACTCCCGGTAAAATTGGATTTGAGATCCAAAAAGGCCCCGTCCGTTTGCGCAAAGCACGGCGGGGCCGTTTTCATGTGCGGATTGTCTTGTGGGCGACAGGCGCAGCGCGACACGCGCTGTCAGTGGCGCGGCGGCCCGATCGAGCCGGCGCCGACATCGACGGTGATGCTGCCGGAAATCCTGACATCGGTATCGCCGATCTTGAATGTGCCGTTCTCGCCGGCTGGCAGCGCATCGTCCGGCTCTGGAGCCGGCTTGGCGATGCGGTAGTCGCCGGTCACGCCGGGCAGGGCGCCTTTTTGCGTCGACGACGAACTGTCGTCGGCAAGTGCCGCGCCGCTGATGAGGCTCGCAATGGCGAGCGCTGCAACGGCGATGACGCGGTGCAATGATCTGGACTGATGAGTGTCGGTCATCCCAGGACTATAGTGGCGCGCCGCCGATGGAACCAGACCGGCATCGTCAAATCTTCGACTACCTGCCGGACGGTCTCCGATCCGGCCCTGGCTTACGCCGCTTTCTTTCGCGTGTCGAAAACATGGTCGACGATGCCCCAGGACTGGGCCTCGCGGGCGGTCATGAAGTGGTCGCGGTCGAGCGTGCGTTCCACCTCTTCATAGCTGCGGCCGCAATGCTGCGCGTAAAGTTCGGCCATGTGCCGTTTCGTCCGGCCGATGCGCTCGGCATGGCGCTGGATGTCGGATGCCTGGCCCTGGAACCCACCCAGCGGCTGATGCAGCAGGATAGTGGCATTCGGCAGGGAAATCCGGCGCCCCGGTGTGCCTGCCATCAGCAGGAACGAGCCCATCGAGGCGGCAAAGCCCATGCATACGGTGGACACCGGGCAGCTGATATATTGCATCGTATCGTAGATGGCGAAGCCGCTGGTCACCACGCCGCCCGGCGAGTTGATGTAGAGCGAGATCTCCTTGTCGGGATTGTCCGATTCCAGCGACAAAAGCTGCGCGCAGACCAGCGCCGAGATGTCGTCGTTGATCTCGCCGTTGATGAAGATGATGCGCTCGCGCAGCAGCCGCGAAAAGATGTCGAAGGCACGTTCGCCGCGGCTCGATTGCTCGATGACCATCGGCACCAGACTGGCAACACCGCTCATTGTCTCTCTCCGTCCGTTTTGTTTCAGGCCGCGCGAAGCAGGAGGCGAGGCGTGTTTGCGGCGATTGGCTTAGATGACCTGTTCGCACCGAGCGAAACCCGGCAGCCGGCGCCTGCCATGGCGACGGCAGGCATGGTCTTGCGGGCAAAGCCGTCATGGACGATGCGCAGATGCGTGCCGCCGGAAACGGTTCGGGCAAGTGTGAAGGTGACGGTACTGTCGAGCGGCCCCTGCCTGGCGGCGTCGCCCGGCTGCTCCCGCCAGGAATAGCGCAGCAGCTTCCCGGGTTCGGCGTCGAGGATTTCGCATTCGACCGGCGTTTCCGGTCCGGCGAAGGCAAAACGGTTGCCGATCTCGGGGCTGATGTCGTTCGGCATCATCCAGGCGGCCAGCAATTCCGGTACGGTCAGGGCCCGCCATACCTTTTCCGGCGGCTCGGCAAGCTCGTACTCGAACTCGAGCGCATCCGCGGCGTCGCCTTGGCCGTCGTTGGCCGCTAATCCCGCCTTCTTCATTGATCCATGTCCTTCAAAACCGCCTTCAGCCTTTCGATGCGCTCCGGCCAGAATGTCCGGTAGCGTTCGATCCAGGAGAGCAAGGGGGCGAGCCCCTGCGGATCGGCGCGGTAATAGGCGTTGCGGCCGGCTCGCCGCTCGACCACCAGCCCGGCGCCACGCAGCACCGCCAGATGCTGCGACACCGCGGGCTGCGACACCGTCATCCCGGTGCGCAATTCCGACACGCTCATCTCGCCGGCGGCCAGCCGCTCAAAGACGGCGCGGCGCGTCGGGTCGGCCAGTGCGCGAAAAACCTCTGCTTCGATCATGCCAAAAGCATAAGTGCATACTTATCGATTTGGCAAGCGGTCTTTTCGGGCCCATATGATCGGCTTCGGCATTGCTGCCATTCCTTGACAATAAGCAGCGATGCGGATAAGAACGAAAAGGGAACAAAAACCTTGTGGGTAAAGGCAGCCATGGCAAGCGGCGATCGCCTGCAGCCTGTAAGGTGCTGCGACAAAAATTTGTTTCGGATGAGCGCGGAGAAATATCATGGCGGGTAGCGTCAACAAGGTCATTCTGGTCGGCAATCTCGGCGCGGATCCCGAAATCCGTCGCCTGAATTCGGGTGAGCCGGTCGTCAACATCCGCATCGCCACATCGGAAAGCTGGCGCGACAAGAATTCCGGCGAACGCAAGGAAAAAACCGAGTGGCACAACGTCGTCATCTTCAATGAGGGCATCGCCAAGGTGGCGGAGCAGTATCTGAAGAAGGGCATGAAGGTCTATGTCGAGGGCCAGTTGCAGACGCGCAAATGGCAGGACCAGACCGGTGCCGACAAGTACACGACGGAAGTCGTTCTGCAGAAATTCCGCGGTGAGCTGCAGATGCTCGACGCACGCGGACAGGGCGAGGGCGGTCAGGTCGGCGGCTATACCGGTGGCGGCAGCAGCCGTGGTTCCGATTTCGGCCAGTCCAGCCCGAGCGAAGGCTTCAATCGCGGTGGCGGCGGTGCCAAGAGCGGCGGCGGCGGTGGTTCGTCGCGCGAATTGGATGACGAAATCCCGTTCTGATCGCAACAGTTATGTCAGACACAGTGCCCCGAGAGTCGTTCATGGACTTTCGGGGTTTTGCATCGTGCTTCAAGGGCTGACCAGACCGATCAAGGAAATACGGTGAAAGGACGAGTTCGGTGAAAGCACGGGTAAAGTGGGTCGAGGAGCGCACCTTCGTCGGGGAATCCGGCAGCGGTCACAAGGTCGTGCTCGGAACAGCGCACGGACCGGAAGGCAGGACGCCGGGTCCAAGCCCGATGGAGTTGGTGCTGATCGGCACCGGTGGCTGTTCGGCCTATGATGTCGTGCATATCCTCGAAAAGGGCCGCGAGGCGGTCGAGGACTGCGTGGTCGAGCTTGATGCCGAGCGGGCCGAAACCGAGCCAAGAGTGTTCACCCGCATCCACATGCATTTCGTCGTCAAGGGCAGGGCACTCTCCAGCGTCAAGGTGAAACGTGCGATCGACCTTTCGATCGAAAAATATTGCTCGGCCTCCGCGATGCTGGCCAAGACCGCCACGATTACCCACGATTTCGAGGTCATCGACACGACGGCGAAATAGAACCGGCTTCGGGTTCTCGCCGCGTCAGCCTCTCAGCCTGCTATCAGCGCCTTGATGCCGTCGGCGACGAATTGCACAGCCAGTGCCGCCAGGATGACGCCAAGCAGACGGGTCAGGATCGAGCGGCCGGTTTGGCCGAGGATGCGGTCGATGCGTTCCGACAGCACGAACACCAGATAGGTGATGGCGAGGCAGACGAAGATGATGCCGACCAGCGCCGCCTGCGCGGCAAAGCCTTGAAACGAGCCGGAAAGCAGCACAGTTGCCGAAATGGCACCAGGGCCCGCGATCAGTGGGATCGCCAGCGGGAAGGCGGCGATGTTGTGGATCATGTCCTTGGTGATGGCGACGTCGCCGATCTTCTCCTTGCGGTCCTGCCGGCGCTCGAACACCATCTCGAAGGCGATGAAGAACAGCAGGAAACCGCCGGCGACGCGGAAGGCCGGCAACGTTATGCCGAACACCGACAGGATCGAGGCCCCGGCAACCGCAAACAGCGCCATCACTAGGAAACCGATGATCGAGGCGCGCACCGAAACCTGCTGGCGCTCCTCACGGTTCATGCCGCGCGTCACGGCGAGGAACAGCGGCGCCAGGCCGGGCGGGTCGATGGTCACGAGAATGGTGACGAAAGCGTTGAACAGGCTGTCGAAACTCGGCATCTCTGACCCTCCCGCCGGGCTGTGCCCGTGCCAGAATATTGGTAGAGCAAAGCTCGGTCGGTGGAAACTGTCAGCGGGAAAGTGGCTGATGCCGGCGCGAAGGATCGCGACGCTTTATTCTGGGCTGCTGCATTCCTCGGTGATCAAACTGCACGGCGCGCCAGGAACTCGACTTCCAGCCGCCATGTCGCGCCACTGTCTTGCGAGCGTTCGCCCAGCCATCGGAAGGAGTTTTCGGTGATGCGTGAAAAGCTCCAGCGTACCGAGCTGCCGGTGTCGTCGGCGCCCACTTGCACGATCGTGTCACCCTCGGCGCGGCCGAGCTGGCGGCTGAAATACTGGTTGCGCGGGTCGCTCCAGAAGATGTGCCAGGCATCCGCGCCGGGATCATAGACGCGCAGCGTCGTGCCGTAAAAAGTCCATGTGCCCAAGGATGGCGATGGACCGGCGTCCCGCGCGGGCAGGATCCACACGTCCTGGATCGCCCGGCCTTCCAGCACCCAGCCGAAATGCACCTCGCCACGCCCTGTCAGCACAGTGCCGTCCTCGAGGTGGCGCGAGGCCTCAAACGTCCAGGCGCCGACGAAGCGGCCGTAAAGGCGCAGTTTTTCGGCAAGCCCTTCGATCGGTCCGGAGCTATGCAGGGCTTCGGCAAACGAGGATTGATCGAACATGGCTGCGGTCTCTTCTTGTCAGGAGACCGTTAGGACTAGGCGGTGACGGGGTTCTGGGCTTGGGAAAAATTGCTATATTCCGGTCATGACAGCGACCACGCATACGCTCGCATCCGGACCCGGCTGGCATGTGACGGATGTGATCTGCACGGCTAGTGCCGGCGACCGGCCGTTCGAGGAAGCGCATCAGGATTTCTGCGTCGCTGCGGTCACCAGCGGCACGTTTCGCTACCGCGCCCAGCAAGGCATGGCGATGCTGGCGCCCGGCGCGCTCCTGCTCGGCAATCCCGGCACATGTTACGAATGCGGGCACGAGCATGGCAGCGGCGACCGTTGCCTCTCGTTCCATTTCGATCCGGCCTACATGGAACGAATCGCAGCTGGCGTGCCGGGCACCAGGAAGCTGGCTTTCAAGGCGGCGCGCCTGCCGCCTTTGCCGGTACTGGCGCCACTCCTGGCCGAGGCGGAGACCGCGCGCGAGATGGCCGACATCGACGCCTTCGAGGAACTTTCCCTGCGCTTGGCCGGTGCTGCCGTGGCTACAGCCTCTGGCGCTACGCATGTCGGGCGCGCGCCGAGCCGCCGCGATCAGAAACGGGTAGCCGAGGCAGTGCGGCGGATCGAACTGGACGCCGATGGGCCGGTCTCGCTTTCAGCACTTGCCGATGAGACGGCGACCAGTCCGTATCACTTCCTGCGCATCTTCCGGCAGGTGGCGGGCATGACGCCCTACCAATTCCTGCTCAGGACGCGATTGCATGGGGCGGCGGTGCGGCTGCGCATGTCGAACGATGCGGTCTCGGCGATCGCCTTCGAGGCAGGCTTCAACGATCTGTCGACCTTCAATCGTCGTTTTCGGCGGATCATCGGGGAGACGCCGCGCAACTATCGCAACCGCCGTGGCGCATAGGCCTTTTCTGCTTCGTCAATCGGCCCCGTGCCCGCCAAGGCAGACACGCAGGCTTTTGCGTCAGGGCGGCGAAAACCGCCTTGGCCATATCGTCGCAATCAGCGGTATCCATTTGAAATTACCACCGAAAATGACACTGGAAAAGTGCCGTGAAGGTTGGAGTTTCGGGCTTGCTTCCTATATAAGCACCAAGTGATTCCTGATTAGATTGTGATCCGATTTGACCGACCAGAAGACACCGCGCGGCGCCGACGGCGGCCCCACCGGCATCGAGCCGATATCCATCGTCGAGGAGATGCAGCGCTCCTATCTCGATTACGCTATGAGCGTGATCGTCAGCCGTGCGCTGCCGGACGTGCGCGACGGCCTGAAGCCGGTGCATCGCCGCATTCTCTTCGCCGCCCATGAGAGCGGTTACCACTGGAACCGAAAATATGTGAAGTCGGCGCGTCCTGTCGCCGACGTGATGGGTAAATACCATCCGCATGGCGACGCCTCCATCTATGACGCCTTGGTGCGCATGGCACAGGACTGGTCGCTGCGCGTTCCGTTGATCGACGGGCAGGGCAATTTCGGCTCCATCGACGGCGATCCGCCTGCGGCGATGCGCTACACGGAAGCGCGGCTGACCAAGGTCGCGCACGAGCTTTTGGAGGATATCGACAAGGATACCGTCGATTTTCAGGACACTTACGACGCGTCGGGCAGCGAACCGAAGGTTCTGCCGGCACGGTTTCCCAACCTTTTGGTCAACGGCTCGGGCGGCATCGCCGTCGGCATGGCGACCAACATTCCACCGCATAATCTCAGCGAAATCTGCAACGGCGCCATCGCCCTCATCGACAATCCGGCGATCGACCTGCCGGCGTTGATGGAGATCATTCCGGGACCGGATTTCCCCACCGGCGGCATCGTGCTTGGCCGTTCGGGCATCTACAACGCCTATTCGACCGGCCGTGGCTCCATCGTCATGCGCGGCAAGGTCAACATCGAACAGCGCGGCAACGACCGCGAGTCGATCATCATCACCGAGGTTCCCTACCAGGTGAACAAGTCGTCGATGATCGAGAAGATGGCTGAACTGGTGCGCGACAAGCGCATCGAGGGCATTTCCGATATCCGCGACGAGAGCGACCGCCAGGGCTACCGCGTCGTCATCGAGTTGAAGCGCGACGCCGTTGCCGACGTCATCCTCAACCAGCTCTACCGCTTCACGCCGCTGCAGACCTCCTTCGGCGCCAATATGGTGGCACTGAACGGCGGCAAGCCGGAAGTGATGAACCTGACCGATATGCTGAAGGCGTTCGTCGCCTTCCGTGAGGAGGTGATCACAAGGCGGACGAAATTCCTGCTGCGCAAGGCGCGCGACCGCGCCCATGTGCTGGTCGGTCTCGCCATCGCAGTCGCCAACATCGACGAGATCATCAAGCTGATCCGCACCGCGCCGGATCCGCAGACGGCGCGTGAGCAGTTGATGGAGCGGCGCTGGCCCTCTGGCGACGTGGAATCGCTGATCCTCCTGATCGATGACCCGCGTCACCGGATCAACGAAGACGGCACCTACAATCTGTCAGAGGAACAGGCGCGCGCCATCCTCGAACTGCGCCTGCAGCGCCTGACCGCGCTCGGCCGCGACGAGATCGCCGACGAGTTGAACACGATCGGCGCCGAAATCATCGATTACCTGGACATTTTGTCGTCCCGCGCGCGCGTCCAGCAGATCGTCAAGGACGAGCTTGCCGCCGTGCGCGACGAGTTCGGCACGCCGCGCCGCACCGAACTCACCGACGGCGGTTCGGACATGGAAGACGAGGACCTGATCCAGCGCGAGGACATGGTCGTGACGGTGAGCCATTCCGGCTACATCAAGCGCGTGCCGCTGTCGCTCTACCGGGCGCAGCGTCGCGGCGGCAAGGGCCGCTCCGGCATGTCGACCAAGGAAGAGGATTTCGTCACCCGGCTGTTCGTGGCCAACACCCATACGCCGGTGCTGTTCTTCTCCTCGCGCGGCATCGTCTACAAGGAAAAGGTCTGGCGGCTGCCGATCGGCAATCCGCAGTCACGCGGCAAGGCGCTGATCAACATGCTGCCGCTGGAGCAGGGCGAGCGCATCACCACCATCATGCCGCTGCCCGAGGACGAGGCCAGCTGGGGTGAACTTTACGTGATGTTCGCCACCACGCGCGGCACCGTGCGCCGCAACGATCTATCCGACTTCGTCCAGGTCAACCGCAACGGCAAGATCGCCATGAAGCTGGAGGAAGAAGGCGACGAGATCCTCGGCGTCGAGACCTGCACCGACAAGGACGACGTGCTGCTGACCGCCAGTTCCGGCCAGTGCATACGCTTCTCCGTCGGCGACGTGCGCGTCTTCCAGAGCCGCAATTCGGTCGGTGTGCGCGGCATAACCATGGCCGAGACCGACCGCATCATCTCGATGTCGGTGATAGAGCATGTCGATGCTTCGCCAGCGGAACGCGCCGCTTACCTGAAGCGCGCGGCGGCGGAGCGGCGGCTTGCCACGGAAACGACCGGCGAAGAGGAAGAGATCGCGCTGACCAATGAGGAGATCGGCGAGGAGACGGAGCTTTCCGACAACCGATACGAAGAGCTCAAGGCGCACGAACAGTACGTGCTGACGGTCACCGAGTTCGGCTACGGCAAGCGTTCGTCGTCCTATGATTTCCGGCTGACCGGACGCGGCGGCAAAGGCATCCGCGCCACCGATGTGTCGAAGGCAGCCGAGATTGGCAGGCTGGTGGCGACGTTCCCGGTCGGCAATGACGACCAGATCATGCTGGTGTCGGACGGCGGCACCGTCATCCGGGTTCCGGTCAACGGCATCCGTTTCGCCAGCCGCGCCACCAAGGGCGTGACCATCTTCAACACGGCTGAAGGCGAAAAGGTGGTTTCGGTCGAGCGGATCTCGGAACCGCAAGCGGACGAAGAAAGCGATGAGACGGTCGAGGGCGGTGCTGATGCCGCTCCGGCGCCTGACGCCAGTCCGGAGGGTGCGGACTAAGTCCGGCACCCGGGTATTGACATAGCAACGCCGGCCAGGTGGCCGGCGCGGCAGCAAGTTCAGGCTTTATCAGTAGTGACGATATGGCTTGCGCGGGCCGAAGCCTTCGAAGCGCTTGGTGTTTGCCTTGACGCGGATGCGTTGCGCCTCCTGATGCAGCCCAAATACGGTGGCGATCAGCATGGCGACGGTCATTGCGGTGGCGAGCATGTAGATCAGCATGTGCGTGTTCTCCTGCGCCTAACAACGGATAGATGGGATTTTGGTTTCATCTTATTAAGGTGCAACCTAGTGAACGCTGCGTGAAGGCTTCGTGATCAGCGTGTTCATCTGTCGTTCATGTGCCGGAAAAGGTTCACGGCCGGCGCGCCGATCGGATTTGCCTTTGCGAGAGAGGCTCGCTAGAGCCTGTTCCATCTTGATGGACGGAAGACGGAACAGGCTCTAGCTTTCATTTGAGCATGATCTCTAGGACAAACGAAAAACCGTTTGTCCGCAAAAACCGGTTTCCACTTTTTGGGATCATGCATTAGAAGCACCTGCCATGACTGAACGCATTGCCCTCTATGCCGGCTCCTTCGACCCGCTGACCAACGGCCATCTCGATGTGCTGAAGGCCTCGCTGGCCGTGGCGGATATCGTTTATGCGGCGATCGGCATCCATCCGGGCAAGCAACCGCTGTTTTCCTTCGAGGAGCGGGTGAAGCTGATCGAGACGGCGACGAAGACGGAATTCGGCAGCGACGGTGCCCGCATCAAGGTCGTCGCCTTCGACGGGCTGGTCATCGACGCCGCCAGGAAGCAGGGCGCCTCGATCATGATCCGCGGCCTGCGCGACGGCACCGACCTCGACTATGAGATGCAGATGGCCGGCATGAACGAGACCATGGCGCCTCAACTGCAGACGGTTTTTCTGCCCGCCAGTCCTTCGGTACGCACCATTACCGCCACACTTGTTCGCCAGATTGCCTCGATGGGCGGCGACATTCGCCCCTTCGTGCCGGCGGCGGTTGCCGGTGCGCTCACAGCCAAGTTCAAGAAGTAAGTTTTCGGAGAAAACCATGCAGCTGAAAAAGCTAGCCTCGTTCCTTGTCGTGCTCGCCGGTCTTGTGGCCGCGTCGGTCTCGGCTTTCGCCGCCGACCCGGAAAACACAATGATCATCACGCTGAAGGACGGCGACGTCACCATTGCGCTGAGGCCCGATCTGGCGCCAAAGCATGTCGAGCAGATCAAGAAGCTGGTGCGCCAAGGCGCCTATGACAACGTCGCCTTCCACCGCGTCATCGACGGCTTCATGGCGCAGACCGGCGACGTCAAGTTCGGCAATATGAAAAAGGGTTTCAGCGCCGAGGCCGCCGGCACCGGCGGTTCCGACCTGCCCGACCTGCCGGCCGAATTCTCACAGACCGAACATTATAAGCGCGGCGTGGTCGGCATGGCCCGCTCGCAGGACCCAAATTCGGCCAATTCGCAGTTCTTCATCATGTTCGCTCCGGCACCGCCCCTCGATGGCCAGTACACGATCGTCGGCAATGTCGTCAGCGGCATGGAACTGGTGGACCAAATCAAGAAGGGCGACCAGGCGGACAACGGCACGGTCACCGATCCCGACCGGATGATCAAGGTCCGCATCGCCGCCGACAAGTAAATTGTCGAATAACTCTGTTTTCTCAAAAGGATATCTGACATGGCCGAAATCAAGGATCGCGAGAACGCGCTCATCATGGAAACGACCAAGGGCAAGGTCGTCATCGAACTTTTCCCCGACCTGGCGCCCGGCCATGTCGCCCGCATCAAGGAACTGGCCAGGGAAGGCGCCTATGACGGCGTGGTCTTCCACCGCGTCATCGAGGGTTTCATGGCGCAGACCGGCGACGTCAAGTTCGGCAATTCGAGCAAGCCTTCCTTCGCGCCGTCCCGCGCGGGCATGGGCGGCTCTGAAAAGCCGGATTTGAAGGCTGAATTCTCCAACGCCAACCATGCTCGCGGCACCTGCTCGATGGCCCGCTCGCAGAACCCGAACTCGGCCAATTCGCAGTTCTTCATCTGCTTCGACGATGCCGCCTTCCTCAACCGCCAGTACACGGTCTGGGGCCAGGTCATCGAAGGCATGGACAATGTCGACAAGATCAAGCGCGGCGAGCCGGTGCAGGATCCCGACAAGATCGTGTCGCTGAAGGTCGCGGCCGACGTCAAGTAAGGGCAAACGACAATGATGGGCGTCGTCTGGTCGCTTCTCGGCATCCTGTCCGGCGCCTTCATTGCCATTCAGGCGCCGATCAATTCGCAGCTGGCACGCGGCTTGGGCCTCCCGGTCGCGGCGGCTGCGTTTTCGTTCCTGTCGGGCGCGATCGTGCTCGGTATCATCTCCGTCACGGTGGTGAAGCTGCAAGGCATCTCGCTCGACTGGAAGGCGCCGGCGCCCTGGCTGTTCGTGGCCGGCGGCATGCTGGGCGGTTTCTATGTCACGCTGTCGACGATTCTCACGCCACGCATAGGTGCTGCCGCGCTGATGGCGTTTCTGGTCGCCGGCCAGTTGCTGGCCGGCATGCTCATCGACCGCGTCGGCTTCCTCGGCGTCGCGGTGCGTGAAATCTCGCTCGGCCGCGTTGCCGGCGCGGTGCTGCTCTTGGCCGGAGCGCTGCTCGTCCGGCTCTACTGATGCGCGTCGATCTCTTTGACTTCGACTTGCCGGAGGAGCGCATCGCGCTCCGCCCGGCCCAGCCGCGTGACAGCGCCAAGATGCTTCTGGTCAAATCAGGCGAAGGGCTCGAGGACTGGACGGTTGGCGACCTGCCGTCCTTGCTCAGGGCCGGCGACGTGCTGGTGTTCAACGACACCAAGGTCATTCCAGCGCAGCTCAAAGGCATAAGGCGGCGGGGCGAAGCGACGGCGCAGGTCGAAGCCACGCTGCATATGCGCATGGCGCCGGACCGCTGGCTGGCCTTCATGCGGCCGGGCAAGCGCATAGCCGCCGGCGACCGTATCCATTTCGGCCATGACGGCAATTCCTGTTTCCTCGGTCAGCTCGACGCCACGGTGATCGAGAAAGGCGAGGGCGGCGAAGCACTGCTCGGCTTCGACCTGTCGGGGCCCTTCCTCGACGAGGCGCTGCACACGGTCGGCCATATTCCGCTGCCGCCCTACATCGCCTCGAAGCGCGACGACGACGAACGCGACCGGGCCGATTACCAGACCATCTATGCAAGCGAGGAAGGCGCCGTCGCGGCACCAACCGCGGGCCTGCATTTCACGCCGGAGCTTTTTGCAGCGCTTGACAGCAAGGGCATCGAACGCCGCTTCGTCACCTTGCATGTCGGCGCCGGCACGTTCCTGCCGGTGAAGGCGGACGACACCGCCGACCACAAGATGCATGCCGAGATAGGCTCGGTAAGCGCGGAAACAGCCGACGCGCTGAATGCGGCCAAGGCGAGGGGTGGGCGCATCGTTGCTGTCGGTACGACCTCGCTGCGTCTGCTGGAGAGTGCCGCGCGTGAGGACGGTACTCTGGCTGCGTGGTCCGGTCCGACCGATATCTTCATCACGCCCGGCTACCGTTTTCGCACGGCCGACGTGCTGATGACCAATTTCCATCTGCCGCGCTCGACGCTGTTCATGCTGGTCTCGGCCTTCAGCGGCCTCGACACGATGCGTGCGGCCTATGCCCATGCCATCGAGAACCGTTACAGGTTCTATTCCTATGGCGACGCAAGCCTCCTTTTCCGAGCGGAGACGAGCGATGGACGATGATCTGCAAGCCTTTGACTGCGATGCCGTGATCGCCGAGGTGAAAAAACTGCGCGCCGGCATTCGCCAGCACCGCGATTCCACCATGCGCGGCTGCATCCACTACCGCCAGTCGCTCGACAATCAGGCGCCGGACGCCCCGATCCACGACAAGGAATTCAATGGCTAAGCCGTTCAGCTTCAAGGTTCTGGCAACCGACGGCAAGGCGCGGCGCGGCGTGATCGACATGCCACGCGGCGAAATCCGCACGCCGGCCTTCATGCCGGTCGGCACCGGCGGCACCGTCAAGGCCATGTATATGGACCAGGTGCGCGGTGTCGGCGCCGACATCATCCTGGGCAACACCTATCATCTGATGCTGCGGCCCGGCGCCGAGCGTGTGGCGCGGCTCGGCGGTTTGCATGAATTCGCTCGCTGGCCGCATCCGATCCTAACCGACAGCGGCGGTTTCCAGGTGATGTCGCTGTCGAAGCTGAGAAAGCTGACCGAAAAGGGCGTCACCTTCCGCTCGCATATTGATGGCGCCGCCTACGAGATGTCGCCGGAACGTTCGATAGAGATCCAGGGATTGCTCGATTCCGATATCCAGATGCAGCTTGACGAATGCACGGCGCTGCCGGCCGAGATGAAGGAGATCGAGCGCGCCATGGAGATGTCGCTGCGTTGGGCCGAGCGCTGCAAGACGGCGTTCGGCGATCAGCCGGGCAAGGCGATGTTCGGCATCGTGCAAGGCGGCGACAACGCGGCGCTGCGGGAGCGCTCGGCGCAGGCGCTGAGCGCGATGGAGCTGAAGGGCTATGCGGTCGGCGGCCTGGCCGTCGGCGAACCGCAAGCGGTGATGCTCGAGATGCTCGACATCACCTGCCCGGAACTGCCAGCGGACAAGCCGCGCTATCTGATGGGTGTCGGCACGCCCGACGATATCCTGAAATCGGTGGCGCGCGGCATCGACATGTTCGACTGCGTGATGCCGACACGGGCCGGCCGCCACGGCCTTGCCTATACAAGGCGCGGCAAGGTCAATCTGCGCAACGCCCGCCATGCCGACGATCCACGGCCGCTCGACGAGGAAAGCGACTGCCCGGCCGCCCGGGACTACTCACGCGCCTATCTGCATCATCTGGTGCGCTCTCAAGAAGCGCTCGGCGCAATGCTTTTGACGTGGAACAACCTGTCCTACTACCAGAAACTGATGCAGGACATCCGCGCTGCGATCGAGGCCGGCACCTTCGAGGCGCGCGGCGCGGAAATCACCGAGGGCTGGGCGAGGGGCGATATCCCGTTGCTGTGAGGCCTCAAGTGCTGAGCGAATTCGAAGCGCGCAGGCTGCAGCCGGTGATCTGGAACGTACCGTCGGGCTGTTGCTGCAACGTGTAGACCGCCTCGTAATCCTTGCCGTCGGGGCCGACGATCAGCACCTGCTGGACGATCGAACCCGGAGCGGTCTCCTCGACCTTGCCGAAGGAATAGGTCCGCGGCTTGCGCACCGGCGGATAGCCGTTGGTCACCATGTTCATGAAGGCATCGACGGTCGGGAAGATCCGCTTCACATTCGGGGCGGCGAAGCTGTAGGCGGTGGCGCCGTCATTGGCGATGAGGGCCTTTAGCTGACTGTCGATGACGGACTGGCCCGCCTTGATCTCGGCATCGCCGGCCAATACCGACGACGCGAAGAGGAATGGAGCGACTGCGATTGCGAAAAAGGCGCGGCGCATGGCCTGTCTCCGTTATCCCGCGAAATATCTTCCCTCGAAATGCTGCTGTCCGAAGACACATCATAACATACGCTTGGCAGCGCATCGCGGTTTCAGCGATTGCGAATATTCACTGGCGATCGGTGACAAGTTCCACGCCAGTGGCGGAGTTGCAGCAGGCGGTAGCCTAGGCCCGAGCCGGCTGAGCATTCATTCCAGCGCTTGAAAGCCCGCCTCCAGTCTGCCAGAAGGGCCGCTGGACTTGGACGTTTAGCGGGACGAAGCCATGAAGGCGTTTTTCGTGCAGATCAAATGCGAGCTCGGCAAATCCTATGAGGTTGCCAGCGCGCTTGCCGATGCCGAGATCGCCTCGGAAATCTACTCCACCGCCGGCAATTACGATCTGCTCGCCAAATTCTACGTCGACGACGAGGAAGACGTCGGCCATTTCGTCAATGAGAAGGTGCAGATTCTCCCCGGCATCAAGGACACGTTCACCGTCGTCACGTTTCGCGCTTTCTAGCCTGGAAACGCATTTGCCCGGGCACGAGGCAAAGGCTGATCAAGGTCATATTTCACCTGCCTCAATTTTAGGCAGGCGCAACATACTGATCGCCCGTATCTCCCAAATCACCGATTGCGCTTGATTTTCTCCGGCGACGTCAGTGAAATGGCGTCACAGGGGAGTATGCGATTGGCAGCGTTCGATGAAATGCTTCCGGAAGTCTCCGGATTGAGAAGACCGTATTCGGCTTATGATCGCTGGCTGAAGGAGCAGGATCCGGCCAGGCTGACCGAGAAGATGCAGGACGCCGAACGCGTCTTCCGCAAGACCGGCATCACCTTCGCCGTCTATGGCGAGCAGGAAGCTTCCGAGCGGCTGATCCCGTTCGATATCGTTCCACGCATCATTTCAGGCAATGAATGGCGGCGCCTCACGCAGGGCATCGAGCAGCGCGTGCAGGCGCTGAACGCCTTCCTCGACGACATCTACCACCGCCAGGAAATCCTGCGCGCAGGGCGCGTCCCCAGGGAATTGATCGCCAGGAACGAGGCCTTCCTGCCGGAGATGATCGGGGTCAGGCCGCCGGCCGGCGTCTACACCCACATCATCGGCGTCGACATCGTCCGCATCTCGGAGGACGAATTCTACGTGCTGGAGGATAATGCGCGCACGCCGTCGGGCGTCTCCTACATGCTGGAGAACCGCGAGACGATGATGCAGCTGTTCCCCGAGCTGTTCCAGAAGATCAAGGTACGGCCGGTGGAAAACTACCCGCAGCTTCTGCGCCAGTCGCTGGCGGCGGTGCGGCCGCAAAGCACCAAGGGCGCGCCGACCATTGCGGTGCTGACGCCCGGCAGCTTCAACTCCGCCTATTTCGAACACGCCTTCCTCGCCGACCAGATGGGCGTGCAGCTGGTCGAAGGCCAGGATCTGCGCGTCGTCGACGGCCATGTCGCGATGCGCACGACCGAAGGCTACAAGCAGATCGATGTGCTCTACCGGCGCGTGGACGATTCCTTCCTCGATCCGCTGACCTTCCGACCGGATTCGGCGCTTGGCATACCCGGTATCATGGATGTCTATCGGGCCGGCAACATCACCATCGCCAATGCGCCGGGCACCGGCATCGCCGACGACAAGGCGATCTATTCCTACATGCCCGAGATCATCGAATTCTACACCGGCCGCAAGGCGATCCTGGGCAACATCCCAACCTGGCGCTGCTCGGAGCCCGACAGCCTGAAATACGTGCTCGAGCACATCGACGAGCTGGTGATCAAGGAAGTCCATGGTTCCGGCGGCTACGGCATGCTGGTCGGGCCGGCTGCGACCAAGAAGGAATGCGAGACCTTTGCCAAGAAACTCCAGGCAAAACCTTCGAATTACATCGCCCAGCCGACGCTGGCGCTGTCGACATGCCCGATCCTGACGGAAAAGGGGCTGGCGCCGCGCCATGTCGATCTCAGGCCTTATGTGCTGGTCTCCGATCGCATCCAGATCGTGCCGGGCGGCCTCACGCGTGTCGCGCTGAAGGAAGGCTCGCTGGTCGTGAATTCCTCGCAAGGCGGCGGGACGAAAGATACTTGGGTGCTGGATGATTAAAGCGAATAGCGAATAGTGAGTAGCGAATAGGGGAAGGAGGGCAGCAAGACGGCGATCAATTCTTACAGGGACCTAATTGTTGGAAAGCGGCCGTCGAGTTGGCGGTGGATTGCTATTCGGTAACCAAAGCCTTTCCAAGCAGCGAAATCTACGGGATGACCTCTCAGATGCGGCGGTCTTCCGTATCAATTGCAGCAAACATTGCCGAAGGGCATGGGCGGGAGAGTACGGGATCATTCATTCAATTTCTGCGCATGGCGCAGGGATCTCTCAAAGAGTTGGAAACACACCTGATCTTGTCTGAAAAAGTAGGGTTGATGGTTGAAGCAGAGGTGGTGCGTTTGCTTAGCAAGGCCGATGAGATCGGGAAAATGCTACGTTCCATGATCAGGAGTTTGCAACAAAAATCATGAAGCTGATTTTCCCCTATTCGCTACTCACTATTCGCTATTCGCTCGAAATCGGGGCACGATGATGCTTTTAGGCCGCACCGCCAACGGGCTCTATTGGATGAATCGCTATATCGAGCGGGCGGAGAACATGGCGCGCTTGGTCGATGCCGGTTTGCGCATGGCGCTGACTCGTACCCAGAGTGCCTCGGAAGAGTGGAATTCGGTGCTGCTCAGCGCCGGTTCCGACGTCACCTTCAGCCAGAAATATTCTGACTATACCGCGGCCAAGGTCGCCGACTTCCTGTTGCGCGACACGTCGAACCCGTCGAGCACGATGGCGTCGATCGAGACGGCCCGCAACAATGCCCGCATGGTGCGTACCGCGCTGACGCGCGAAACCTGGGAAAGCATCAACGAAGCCTGGATGTCGCTGAAGCGGATGCTGGCCAAGCCGATCGACGAGCGCGACCTGCCCAGCGTACTCGACGCCATCAAGCGCGAGACGGCGCTGATCCGCGGCTCATTCTACGGCACCATGCTGCGCAACGAGATCTTCGACTTCTCGCAGCTCGGCACTTATGTCGAGCGCGCGGACAACACGGCGCGCATCCTCGACGTGAAATATTATGTGCTGCTGCCGTCGATCTCCTGGGTCGGCTCGACGCTCGACAATTATCAGTGGGAATCGATCCTGCGTTCGGTCTCGGCGCATCGCTCCTACCGTTGGGTCTACGACGCCGATTACAAGCCGACCAACATTGCCGATTATCTGATCCTCAATGTCCGCATGCCGCGCTCGCTGATGTTCTGCTATCGCTTCCTGTCAGAGCATCTGAAATTCCTCGGCGACGATTACGGCGAGCGCCATGCCTGCCACGCAACGGCCGAGAAGACGCAGACAATGCTGAGAGCCGGGTCGATCAAGGGCATATTCGACGCCGGCCTGCATGAATTCCTTGCCAATTTCATTCGCGACAACACCAAACTGGGCGAAGAGATCGCACAAGATTATCGGTTCAATTGAGCATGGTCCCGAAAGGTGGGAGCCGGTTTTCTCAGACAAACGAAACCGTTTGTCCGGAGATCGTGCTCACAAACGGAATAGAAGCATGCGGCTGAAGATCACCCATCGGACCGAGTACCGCTACGATACGCCGGTGCACTATCTGTTGCAGCGGCTGCGGCTGCTTCCGGTCAGCGGGTCGACGCAGACCGTTCTGTCCTGGGCCTTGACCATCGAAGGCGCGCGCGAAGAAGTTCGCTTTGTCGACCATTTCGGCAATGACACAAGGTTGCTAAGCGTCGAGGGCGAGCGCGACTTCATCACGGTGGAAGCATCAGGCGAAGTGGTGACACGCGACACCGCGGGCGTCTCGGGCCCACATCAGGGCTTTACGCCGCTCTGGCTGTACAGCCATGAAACACCATTGACGACGATCGGCAGCGGTGTTCGCGAACTCGCCGCATCGGTCGGCAAGGGCACCGACATTGAAAGGCTGCACCGGCTGATGGCCATCATTGGCGAGCGCGTTGTCTACACGCCCGGCATCACCAATGCGACGACGCCTGCGGAGGAAGCCTTGGCGCTGAAAACCGGTGTCTGCCAGGATCACACCCATATCTTTGCCGCCGCCGCGCGTGCCATGGGCTTTCCGGCTCGCTATGTCAGCGGCTATCTGATGCTGGATGCTACGGTCGAGCAGGCGGCCAGCCATGCCTGGGCCGAAGCGCATGTTTCGGGTCTCGGCTGGGTTGCCTTCGATGCCGCCAATGGCATTTCACCCGACGAGCGATATGTAAAGGTGGCAACGGGCCGCGATTACCGCGACGCCACGCCGGTGTCGGGAATTCGGCTGGGACAGGCGGAAGAACAGCTTGCGGTCACCGTCACGGTGGAGCAGTAATCCTCCGCAAGATTGCTGCCGAGCGATTCATCGTTTCAAGGAAACGCCGGACCGCTCTATCTCCTTGTTTTAACGCAATTCCGGACGGAAAACCGCTTCACACTTTTCCTGGAATTGCTCTAGAAGAGATTCCATGACCTATTGCGTTGGCCTGAAGATCGATGGCGGGCTCGTGTTCATGTCGGACACGCGTACCAATGCAGGCATGGATTCCATCTCCACCTTTCGCAAGATGCATGTCTGGGAAGAGCCGGGCGAGCGCGTCATCGTTTTGATGTCGGCGGGCAACCTGGCGACGACGCAGGCCGTGGTCAGCCTGCTTGACGAGCGCACCAAGGCGATCTCCGAAAGACATTCCACGCTGCTCGAAACGCCGTCGATGTACCAAACGGTCCGCATTGTTGGCGACACGGTCAAGGAGGTCATCGCCAATTCGTCGCCCGCCGGCGAGAAGGCGGATTCCTATTTCAATGCCTCCTTTATCCTCGGCGGTCAGATCAAGGGCAGCGAGCCGCGCCTGTTCATGATCTATCCCGAAGGCAATTTCATCGAATCGACCGATGACACGCCGTTTTTCCAGATCGGCGAGACCAAATACGGCAAGCCGATCATCATCCGCGCCTACGAAAAGACGATGAGCCTCGCCGAGACGGTGAAGCTGCTTTTGGTGTCGTTCGATTCGACGTTGAAGTCGAACCTGTCCGTCGGCTTGCCGCTCGACCTGCTGTTCCTGGAGAAGGACGCCTTCAAGGTCGGATTGAAGAAGCGGATCGGCCAGGACGACCAGTATTACCGCACGATCTCCGACGGCTGGTCGAATGCGCTGAAGACGGCCTTTGCCAGCCTGCCGGATTTCCCGGGCTGAGGCGTGCGGCATCCGTTGTCGGTTGCATCTATTTCACGCGTTAATTAATAAAGAGACCAGCCGCGATGGATGGTGGCGGTCGATCATGTCGGGAGGACAGGATGAACAACGATGATTTCCGGCAATGGTCGCGCCGCGCCGCCGACTGGGGCGCCGACTACCGCAATACGCTACGCGAGCGGCCGGTGCGGCCGCTGGTCGAACCGGGCGACATTTTTCGAAGCATTGAGGCTTCTCCGCCCGAAGACGCCGAGCCGATGGACCGGATCTTCGCCGACTTCGAAGAGAAGATCCTGCCGGGAATGACGCATTGGCAGCATCCCCGCTTCTTCGCCTATTTCCCGGCCAATGCGGCGCCGGTTTCGGTGGTGGCGGAATATCTGGTTTCGGCGATGGCCGCGCAATGCATGCTCTGGCAGACGTCGCCGGCGGCGACCGAACTCGAAACGCGCACCGTCGACTGGATGCGCCAGGCGCTCGGCCTGCCCGAAGGGTTTTCCGGGGTGATCCAGGATTCAGCCTCGTCGGCGACACTGGCCGCGGTGCTGACCATGCGCGAACGGGCGCTCGACTGGCAAGGCAACAGACAAGGCCTGGCAGGGCAGACGCGGCTGCGCATCTATTCCTCCGACCAGGTGCACACGTCGATCGACCGGGCGATCTGGGTGTCCGGCATCGGCGAGGACAATCTCGTGCGCATTCCCGTCGCCGGCCGCTTTCGCGCCATGGACACGGCAGCACTCGAGGCGGCAATCATCGCCGACAGGGAAGCCGGCATGCTGCCGGCCGGCATCATCGCTTGCGTCGGCGGCACCAGCACCGGCGGCACCGACGATATTGCAGCGGTTGTGGAGGTCGCACGGCGGCATGGGCTTTATCTTCACGTCGACGCCGCATGGGCGGGATCGGCGATGATCTGTCCGGAGTATCGGCATTTCTGGACAGGCGTCGAAGGCGCCGATTCAATCGTTTTCAATCCGCACAAATGGCTGGGCGCCCAGTTCGACTGCTCTATCCAGTTCCTGCGCGATCCCGAAAGCCATGTGAGGACGCTGGCCATCAAGCCGGATTATCTGAAGACACACGGCCACGACGGCATCATCAACTATTCCGAATGGTCGGTGCCGCTTGGCAGGCGATTTCGCGCGCTGAAATTGTGGTTCCTGCTGCGCGCCCATGGCCTGGAAAATCTGCGCACGATGATCCGCAATCATGTCGCGTGGAGCGAAGGGCTTGCCGCGCGGCTGGCAAGGGAGCCGAATTTCGAGATCGTCAGCGAGTCGATGCTGTCGCTCTTCTCGTTCCGGCACAAGGCTGCAGCTGGCACTGATGCGGACGAGCACAATCTGCGCCTGGTCAATGCGATCAACGACGATGGCCGCATCTACCTGACGCAGACGAAGGTCGATGGCAGGATCGCAATCCGCTTCCAGGTCGGCCAGTTCGAGGCGACCGCCGCCGATGTTGATACGGCCTTCACCGTCATCACGGAAATCGCGCGCGCAATGGATTGATCGGGCACAATCTGGTTTGCGTTCGTATTCACCTTGGCAATCACATGCATTTCATTAGCCGGCTCATGCCTTTTCATCGGTTTCGTTTTCGACTATAGACAAGAAAAACGAAAACGGGAGGTTGCCTATGTATCTGTCGCCGCGCCATGCCGAGATTATCCAGATGGCCAAGGATCATGGCCGCGTGCTGGTCGATGATCTGGCCACCCACTTCAATGTGACGCCGCAGACCATACGCAAGGACCTCAACGATTTGTGCGACCAGCGGCTGCTCTCGCGCATCCATGGCGGCGCGCTGTATCCCTCCGGCATCGAGAACATGGAATATGAAGCGAGACGCAAGATCGCCGCCGACGAGAAGGAGGCGATCGGCCGTGCGGCCGCCAGGCTGATCCCCGACAATGCCTCGCTGTTCATCAACATCGGCACCACGACCGAGTCGGTCAGCAAGGCGTTGCTCGATCACAACGGGCTCATGGTCATCACCAATAACATCAATGTTGCCAATAGGATGCGGATATATCCCTCGATCGAGGTGGTGATCGCCGGCGGGGTTGTGCGCGGTTCCGATGGCGGTGTGGTCGGCGAAGCGGCGGTCGACTTCATCAGGCAGTTCAAGGTCGACTATGCGGTGATCGGTGCATCCGCCATCGACCATGACGGCGCCTTGCTCGATTTCGATTTTCGCGAGGTCAAGGTGGCGCAGGCGATCATCGCCAATGCAAGGCATGTCATCCTGGTTTCCGACCAGACCAAATTCGAGCGAACCGCACCGGTGCGCATCGGCCATCTGTCGCAGGTCAACACCTTCATCACCGATCGTTGCGACATCCCGTCAGTGCGCAAGATCTGCCAGGAGGCCGAGGTTCAGTTGATCGAGACGTCGCTCGCCTAGGCGGTTTCTGCCCGATATCACGCGCTCGTGATATTTCGTTTGACATTCGTTATCATTTCGAAATAATTCCGACACGGTTTCGTAAAAGCCCAAAAATGGTGCAATGCGAAATCGTTGGAGGAATTGTGGACGCATCTCCGATCCGTGACATTTTCGTCATAGGCGGCGGCATCAATGGCTGCGGCATTGCCCGTGACGCCGTCGGTCGTGGCTTTTCCGTGTTTCTCGCCGAGATGAACGACCTAGCCAGCGGAACCTCCTCGGGTTCGACCAAATTGATCCATGGCGGCCTGCGCTACCTCGAATTCTACGAATTCCGCCTGGTGCGAGAGGCGCTGATGGAGCGCGAGGTTTTGTGGAAGAACGCGCCGCACATCATCTGGCCGATGCGGTTCGTGCTGCCCTATGCCAAAGGCCTGCGTCCGGCCTGGCTGATCAGGCTCGGTCTCTTCCTCTACGATCACATTGGCGGGCGCAAATTGCTGCCCGCGACCCGGACGCTGGACATGGCCAGGGATCCGGCCGGCAAGCCTTTGAAGCCGCTGTTCAAGAAGGCCTTCGAATATTCGGATGGCTGGGTCAATGATGCACGGTTGGTGGCGCTGAACGCGCGTGATGCCGCCGACCGCGGCGCCACGGTCCGCACCCGCACGAAAGTGACCGGCGCGCGCCGCGAAAACGGCCTTTGGACGATCCAGATCGAGGATCTGCAGAGCGGCGAGACCGAGGAGATCAAGGCGCGACTGCTGGTCAATGCCGCCGGCCCCTGGGTCGATCATGTGCTGTCCGGCGTCGTCGGGCTGAACGATGTGCACAATGTCCGCCTCGTGCAGGGCAGCCACATTGTCATCGCCAGGAAGTTCGACGATCCACGCGCCTATTTCTTCCAGAACAAGGATGGTCGCATCATCTTCGCCATTCCCTACGAGGAAGAGTTCACACTGATCGGCACCACCGACCAGGATTATCCCGGCGATCCGCATGACGTGAAGATCAGCGACACCGAGATCGATTACCTCTGCGCCGCGGCAAGCGAATATTTCGCTCAGCCGGTCAAGCGCTCGGACATCGTCTGGACCTATTCGGCCGTCCGTCCGCTCTATGATGACGGAGCCTCCAAGGCGCAGGAAGCGACGCGCGACTACGTGCTCAAGGCCGATGGCGGCGAGGGCGCCGCCCCAATCGTCAATGCTTTTGGCGGCAAGATCACCACCTATCGCCGGCTGTCGGAATCGATGCTGGAAAAGATCGAGGGTTTTCTCGGCAAACGCGGCAAGCCGTGGACGGCAAACGCGCCGCTGCCGGGCGGCGATTTCCCGGCCACCGGTTTCGATGCCGAAGTGGCGAAACTGAAAACCGCTTATCCATTCCTCGACGCGCGCCTGGCTCGCCGGCTGACCCGGCTCTATGGCACCCGCGCGAGGATGCTGCTGGGGCTGGCCAAATCGAACGTCGATCTCGGCCGCAACTTCGGCGCCGATCTCTATGAGGCCGAGGTGCGCTATCTCGTTCAAAACGAATGGGCCGTCACATCAGAAGATGTATTGTGGCGCCGGACCAAACGCGGTCTGCATCTCAGCCGCGAGCAGGTGGCGGCGCTCGATGAGTTCATGCGCGGCATAAGCCGGCGCCATGTCGCGGCTGCCGAATGAAGGAGGGGTTTGAGCTGATGCGGAAGGCCTGGGAGGAGGCGTCATGCTGGAACTGAGAAACGTCACCAAGGCGGTCGGCGCGGTCGAGCATATAAGCGACGTGTCGCTGACGCTCCAGCACGGCTCGCTCAACGTCCTGCTCGGACCGACGCTTTCCGGCAAGACAAGCCTGATGCGGCTGATGGCCGGCCTGGACGTGCCGACCTCCGGTTCGATCTGGTTCGACGGCAAGAATGTCACCGGCGTGCCGGTGCAGAAGCGCAAGATCGCCATGGTCTACCAGCAGTTCATCAACTATCCGGCGATGACCGTCTATGAGAACATCGCTTCGCCGCTCCGGGTGGCCGGCATCGAGCAGGCCAGGATCGACAGCCAGGTGCGTGAAGCCGCCGCTCTTCTCAAGCTGACACCCTATCTCGATCGCACGCCGCTCAGCCTGTCGGGCGGCCAGCAGCAGCGCACCGCGCTGGCGCGCGCCATCGTCAAGAACGCAAGCCTGGTCCTGCTCGATGAGCCGCTCGCCAATCTCGACTACAAATTGCGCGAGGAACTGCGCGCCGAATTGCCCAGGATATTCGCCGCCGCCGGCACCATCTTCGTCTACGCCACGACCGAGCCGCACGAGGCGCTGCTGCTCGGCGGCAACACGGCGACGCTTTCTGAAGGGCGGATCACGCAGTTCGGACCGACCATCGAGGTGTTCCGCAAGCCGGTAGATCTGGTGACAGCCAGGACGTTTTCCGATCCACCGCTCAACACCATCGTGCTCGCCAAGAAGGGTCGGGACTTCCTGCTGGAGGGCGGCGTGAACCTGCCGGTGCCGGCCGAGCTCTCCGGCATTGCCGATGCCATGTACACGATCGGTTTTCAGCCGCACCACCTGTCGCTCGAGCGGCCCAATGCGGCGGCGGTGCCGGTGCGTGCCAAGGTGACGATCACCGAGATCACCGGCTCGGAGAGTTTCATCCATCTCGATTTCGCTGATGCGCGCTGGGTCATGCTGACCCACGGTATCAGGCATTTCGAGCCGGACGCGGTGGTCGAGGTGTTCATCGATCCGCGCCACATCATGGTTTTCGACGAGCACGGCAGCGCCGTCACTGCGCCGAAGCTGGCGGCTTGAGGGCAAAGAGATGGCACGCATCGACGTCAACCATGTCAGGCATTCCTATCTGCCGAACCCGCAGAAGGATGCCGATTTCGCGCTGCGGGAAGTGCATCATGTCTTCGAGGACGGCGGCGCCTATGCGCTGCTTGGGCCCTCCGGTTGCGGCAAGACCACGCTGCTCAACATCATTTCGGGATTGTTGCACCCCTCGCACGGCCAGTTGCTGTTCAACGGCAAGGACGTGACCAATTTGTCGACGCAGGAGCGCAACATCGCGCAGGTGTTCCAGTTCCCGGTCATCTACGACACCATGACCGTCTACGACAATCTGGCCTTCCCGCTGCGCAACCGCGGCGTGCCGGAAGCCGATGTCGACCGCAAGGTTCGCGAGACGCTGGAGATGATCGATCTGGCGTCGTGGGCGAAGAAGAAGGCGAGGGGCCTGACCGCCGACCAGAAGCAGAAGATCTCGCTCGGCCGCGGGCTGGTGCGCTCCGACGTCAACGCCATCCTGTTCGACGAGCCGCTGACCGTCATCGATCCGCACATGAAGTGGGTGCTGCGCTCGCAGCTGAAGCAGCTGCATCGCCGCTTTGGCTACACCATGGTCTATGTGACCCACGACCAGACCGAGGCGCTGACCTTCGCCGAGCAGGTCGTGGTCATGTATGATGGCGGCATCGTGCAGATCGGCACACCGGCCGAATTGTTCGAACGCCCACGCCATACCTTCGTCGGTTATTTTATCGGCTCGCCGGGCATGAACGTCATGCCGGTGGCGATCGACGGCAAGACGGCGACGCTCGGCTCGCAGCGCATCGAACTGCCGGGTGCACCCAAGGCAGGCAGCGGCGCCGTCGAGCTCGGCATCCGTCCCGAATATGTCCGGCTCGGCCGCGAAGGCATGGCCGTGCAAGTCAGCAAGGTCGAGGATCTCGGCCGCCACAAGGTGGTGCGCGCCAAGCTCGAAGGCCGCGATATCTCTGCCGTGATCGGTGAGGACGAGACCCTGCCCGCCGATCCGAAGGTGCGGTTCGACCCGGCCGGCATCAACATCTATGCCGATTCCTGGCGTGTCGAGATGGAGGCCTAGATGGAGAAGACCTGGAACAACAAGGCCTGGTTCATGGTGCTGCCGGTTCTCCTGCTGGTGGCGTTCTCCGCGGTGATCCCGCTGATGACGGTGGTCAACTATTCGGTGCAGGACACGTTCGGAAACAACGTCTTCTTCTGGAACGGCTCGGACTGGTACACCGAAATCCTGGAGTCGGAACGCTTCTGGCTGTCGATGGTCCGCAACCTGATCTTTTCCGCAACCATCCTCGCCATCGAGATCCCGCTCGGCATCTTCATCGCTCTCAACATGCCCAAGAAAGGCTGGGGCGTGCCGGTCTGCCTGGTGCTGATGGCTCTGCCGCTGCTGATCCCGTGGAACGTCGTCGGCACCATTTGGCAGGTGTTCGGCCGCATCGATATTGGCCTGCTCGGCTACACGCTGTCGTCGCTCGGCTTCGACTACAACTACGTCAACGATCCGACCGACGCCTGGGTGACGGTCATCCTGATGGACGTCTGGCACTGGACAAGCCTCGTCGTTCTGCTTTGCTACGCCGGACTGGTCTCGATCCCCGATGCCTTCTACCAGGCGGCCAAGATCGACGGCGCCTCACGCTGGGCAGTGTTCCGCTACATCCAGCTGCCGAAGATGAACCGCGTGCTTCTGATCGCGGTGCTGCTGCGCTTCATGGACTCGTTCATGATCTACACCGAGCCGTTCGTCGTCACGGGCGGAGGCCCAGGCAATTCGACGACGTTCCTGTCGATAGACCTGGTCAAGATTGCCATCGGCCAGTTCGATCTCGGGCCGGCGGCGGCCATGTCGATCATCTACTTCCTGATCATCCTTTTGCTGTCTTGGGTGTTCTACACCGTCATGACCAATGTCGATGCGGAGCGCTGAGATGAGCGGCGCCAACGAAGGAACGACGAGGCAGGACCGGGTGCGTGAGACGGCGGTTTCGGACGGGCTCGCCAGCACATTGTCGCAGGACCAGCTTGCGCGGCTGATGCGCCGGCGCGGCGAAGAATCCCGGTTCTGGTGGTTGGTGCCGACGATCTACATCATCTTTCTGATGCTGCCGATCTACTGGCTGGTCAATATGAGCTTCAAGACCAATCAGGAGATTCTGGGCGCCTTTTCGCTGTGGCCGAAGAGCCCGACCCTGGCCAACTACATCGTGATCTTCACCGACCCGTCCTGGTACAAGGGCTACATCAATTCGATCATCTATGTCGTCATGAACATGGTGATCTCGGTTTCGGTGGCGCTGCCGGCTGCCTACGCTTTCTCGCGCTACCGGTTCCTCGGCGACAAGCACCTCTTCTTCTGGCTATTGACCAACCGCATGGCGCCGCCGGCGGTGTTCGCGCTGCCATTCTTCCAGCTCTATTCGGCCTTCGGGCTGATCGACACGCATATCGCGGTGGCGCTGGCACACTGCCTGTTCAACGTGCCGCTGGCGGTGTGGATCCTCGAGGGTTTCATGTCCGGCGTGCCGAAGGAGATCGATGAGACCGCCTATATCGATGGCTACTCCTTCCCGCGCTTCTTCCTGAAAATCTTCATGCCGCTGATCGCCAGCGGCGTCGGAGTGGCCTGCTTCTTCTGCTTCATGTTCTCATGGGTCGAGCTGCTGATCGCGCGCACCTTGACCACGACCGCCGCCAAGCCGATCGCGGCGATCATGACGCGCACGGTCTCGGCCTCCGGGCTCGACTGGGGCGTGCTCGCCGCCGCCGGCGTGCTCACCATCCTTCCAGGCGCGCTCGTGATCTGGTTCGTCCGTAATTACATCGCCAAGGGCTTCGCCCTCGGGAGGGTATGACCATGAACCTCACCTGGATGGCATGGACGCTGCCAACGGCGATCTTTTTCATCACGATCCTGGTGCTGCTCTGTGGCATGGCGGTCTGGGAATACGCCTCGCCTGGCGGCAATCCCCGGGTCGGCGTCCTGCGCTTCGAGACGACGCGCGGCGACCGCCTCTTTGTTTCGCTGCTCGGCAGCGCCTTTATCCATCTCGCTTGGCTGGGTCTTGTCGGACCCAACCTGTGGTGGGCTCTCGCTCTCTCCGTAGTCTACGCCGTTGGCGTGTTCCGCTACGTATAGAGGGGGAAACTGTTGGAGCGACCGCGTGCCGGCGGCCGCTCCAGATCGCACTTGAAACTGAAAAGTGGAGGAAACGAAATGCGAAGGCAATTTTTAACATCAACGACTGCGCTTGTCCTGCTCTGGGGAGCAGGCCAGGCCTATGCCGGAATGGACGAAGCCAAGACCTTCCTCGATACCGAAATCAAGGACTTGTCGACGCTCGATCGCGCCGGCCAGGAAGCCGAGCTGCAATGGTTCATCGATGCCGCGAAGCCTTTCGCCGGCATGGACATCAAGGTGGTCTCCGAGACCATCGATACGCATAGCTATGAGTCCAAGGTTCTGGCGCCCGCCTTCACCGCGATCACCGGCATCAAGATCACTCACGACCTGATCGGCGAAGGCGATGTCGTCGAGAAGCTGCAGACGCAGATGCAGTCGGGCGAAAACATCTACGACGCCTACGTCAACGACTCCGACCTGATCGGCACCCACTGGCGGTACCAGCAGGCGCGCAGCCTGACCAAGTGGATGGCGAATGAGGGCAAGGATGTCACCAATCCCAACCTCGACCTCGCCGACTTCATCGGCACCAAGTTCACGACCGCTCCGGACGGCGACCTCTACCAGCTGCCCGACCAGCAGTTCGCGAACCTCTACTGGTTCCGCTACGACTGGTTCAACGACGAGAAGAACAAGGCCGACTTCAAAGCCAAGTACGGCTACGACCTTGGCGTTCCGGTCAACTGGTCGGCCTACGAAGACATCGCCGAGTTCTTCACCGGCCGCGAGATCGACGGCAAGAAGGTCTACGGCCACATGGACTACGGCAAGAAGGACCCGTCGCTCGGCTGGCGCTTCACCGATGCCTGGCTGTCCATGGCGGGCAATGGCGATAAGGGCCTGCCGAACGGTCTTCCGGTCGACGAATGGGGCATCAAGGTCAACGAGAAGTCGCAGCCTGTCGGCTCGTGCGTCGCGCGCGGCGGCGACACCAATGGCCCGGCTTCCGTGTATTCGATCCAGAAGTACCTGGATTGGCTGAAGGCCTATGCGCCGCCGGAAGCCCAGGGCATGACGTTCGGCGAATCCGGCCCCGTCCCGTCGCAGGGCACGGTCGCGCAGCAGATGTTCACTTACACCGCCTTCACCGCCTCCTTCGTCAAGGACGGGCTGCCGGTCGTGAACGCGGACGGCACCCCGAAATGGCGCTTTGCTCCCTCGCCGCATGGCGTCTACTGGAAGGACGGCATGAAGCTCGGCTATCAGGACGTGGGCTCATGGACACTTCTCAAGTCCACGCCTGACGATCGCGCCAAGGCCGCCTGGCTCTATGCGCAGTTCGTGGTGTCGAAGACGGTCGACGTGAAGAAGAGCCATGTCGGCCTGACGCTCATCCGCGAGTCGACGATCCAGGACAAGAGCTTCACGGAACGCGCTCCGAAGCTCGGCGGCCTGATCGAGTTCTACCGCTCGCCGGCCCGTGTTCAGTGGTCGCCGACCGGAACGAACGTTCCGGACTATCCGAAGCTGGCACAGCTCTGGTGGCAGGCGATCGGCGATGCGTCGTCGGGTGCCAAGACGGCACAGGAGGCGATGGACTCGCTTTGCTCTGAGCAGGAAAAGGTCATGGAACGCCTGGAAAAGGCCGGCATCCAGGGTGATATCGGCCCGAAGATGGCCGAAGAGCATGATCTAGCCTACTGGAACGCCGACGCGGTCAAGAAGGGCAATCTCGCTCCTCAGTTGAAGATCGAGAACGAGAAGGAAAAGCCGGTCACCATCAATTACGACGAACTGGTGAAGAGCTGGCAAAAGTAAGATTGCTCTAAGCGGGCGTCTGCGCCCGTGTGACATTGGGGGAGGCGGCATCTTGCCGTCTCCCCTGTTTGTGTAAAAGACTAAGCGGGGAGGCATAATGACCGGATATATCCTTGCCATCGACCAGGGCACGACTTCGACCCGGGCGATCCTGTTCGACGGCGAGATGAAGGTCGCCGGCAGCGGGCAAAAGGAATTCGCCCAGCACTATCCGGCCTCCGGCTGGGTCGAGCACGATCCGGAAGATATCTGGGCGAGTGTGGTGTCGACCGTGAAGGCGGCGCTGAAGAAGGCCGGCCGGAATGCTTCCGACGTGGCGGCACTCGGTATCACCAATCAGCGCGAAACAGTCGTCATCTGGGACAGGGCGACCGGCAAGCCGATCCATAATGCCATTGTCTGGCAGGACCGGCGCACCGCGCCGCTGTGCCAGAAACTCAAGAAGCAGGGGTTGGAGAAAAAGTTCACCCGCAAGACCGGCCTGCTGCTCGATCCCTATTTTTCCGGCACCAAGATCGCCTGGATGTTGGACAAGGTGAAAGGCGCGAGAAAACGCGCCGAGAAGGGCGAATTGCTCGCCGGCACCATCGACAGCTTTTTGATCTGGCGGCTGACCGGCGGCAAGGTCCACGCCACGGACGCCACCAACGCCTCGCGCACGCTGGTCTACAACATCGCTGAGAATGCCTGGGACGACGAGCTGCTGTCGATCCTTAACATCCCGGAAAAAATGCTTCCCGAGGTGAAAGACTGCGCCGATGACTATGGAATCACGGAGAAAAATCTCTTTGGCGCCGAGATAAGAATCCTCGGTGTCGCCGGCGACCAGCACGCCGCGACCATCGGCCAGGCCTGCTTCGAGCCAGGCATGATGAAATCGACCTACGGCACCGGCTGTTTTGCGCTCCTCAACACAGGCAGCGACCTGGTGCGTTCGAAAAACCGGCTCTTGACCACTATTGCCTACCGGCTGAACGGCAAGACGACCTACGCGCTTGAGGGTTCGATCTTCATTGCCGGCGCCGCGGTCCAATGGCTGCGCGATGGCATCAAGGTGATCGGCAAGGCCGAACAAAGCGGCAAACTGGCTGATGAAGCCGATCCAACCCAAAACGTCTACCTGGTGCCGGCCTTCGTCGGGCTCGGCGCGCCGCATTGGGACGCCGAGGCACGCGGCGCCATTTTCGGACTGACGCGCAATTCAGGCCCGGCGGAGTTTGCCCGCGCCGCGCTTGAATCCGTGGCCTACCAGACACGCGACCTGCTCGACGCCATGCGCAAGGACTGGAAGGGGGCTTCGGCCAAGACCGTGCTGCGGGTCGACGGCGGCATGGTGGCGTCGGACTGGACCATGCAGCGTCTGGCCGACATCCTCGATGCACCGGTCGACCGCCCGACCATTCTGGAGACGACGGCGTTGGGGGCGGCCTGGCTGGCCGGCTCGAAGGCGGGCGTGTGGCCGGATGCCAAGAAGTTCGCGAAAAGCTGGGCGCTGGAGCGGCGCTTCCAGCCGGACATGGATGGCTCCGCGCGCGCAGCCAAGCTTGCTGGTTGGCGCGATGCTGTGCGCCGGACACTGAGCATGCAATAACTAGCCATCAGTGGTGGGTGAGGGGAAATGAAGCCAGATTGGTATCCTGCTTGGCGCGACGAGGCTATCGAACAACTAAATGCCAAGAATGACCGCTTGGAGAGAGACTTCCAGCTCGGCCACTGGTCTCGCTACGACTATGACATCGAGACCAGAAGGCTTTTGTTTTCCAAGGGCGGAGAAATCAAAGTCACCGCAGAGGTCCAGATTGCCGGGTCCACGAGCGCTAAGTCGCAGAGTTGGCTCTGGGCCTGGGCAAATTCAAATTGGCCCGATGACGTTATGATCGACGCAAAGCGGGTTCGATCCTTCGGCGAGACAAATAGCATCGACGAACTGATCCAGTCCTACGTGACGGATGTCGATGACGACCTGGAAGTGCTTGGTTGGGAACTGAGCGCCGCGGCGGTTCGAATTTGCGACGCCCTTGGAGCATATCGCTCACCTTCGGAAGGCGATGCACGTTTTTACATCATCAAGGCCATCAGTTGGGCTGGCTGATGCCGGCTCCCATGCTTACTGAAAAGAGAAGACCCGCGACAGATTCTGGCACGGGTCTACTCGTCAGCTATTGGCACTCATTCACGAATCAGTAAGGCGAACGGCACTCCTTGCGAGGGCCGTAATTAGGCTGGAACGTGTTGTCCGAAGCACGGTAGCTGCGATAGCGGTCGTAGCACCACTGGACGTGGGCGTTGCCTCCGTAGACGCGATTGTTCTCGTTGTTGATGATGGCACCGGTGATCAGCGCGCCAGTCGCGAACGCCGCGAGCGGGAACCAATAATCGCCGTGACGACGGTAGCCGGGGCGATATTCGCGATAGCCGCGATGGCCGTTCCAATACGCGCCGCGATTGCGGGAAAAATTGCGGTCACGCGAAAAGCTGCGGTCACGCGAAAAATTGCGATTGTGGCGGTCCTTGCGCCATTCCCGGTACTGGACTGTCTGCACATCCGGCACCGCGACCTGGGATTGCGGCACATAGTTCGGTTGGGCGTTAACCGACACGGCCTCCGCCGCAACGAATGTGGCGGAGAGAGTGGCCGCCAGAAGGCTCGTTGTGATTCTGTTCATTGGTTTTCTCCTCGATGGTTTTGGCGGACGTCCCTGTGCCGGGAAAACGAGCGGCGCATACAATTGTTCCCCAGACTGGATGCCGCTGTCGGGCAGAAATGCCAGTGTTCCCTTGGCTGTTCTCCCACCGGTGGCGCGGCTGGCAAGTGTCGCGACAGGCCGAAGCCACCCGTGTTTGCGAGCTCTCTTTTTCCGGTTGACCGGTCGAGGCACTCTCCCTATGTTCCGCGCAATTTCGAGGGCCGCCTTTCGCCCGCGGGAGCGCGTAGCTCAGCCGGTAGAGCAACTGACTTTTAATCAGTAGGTCATGGGTTCGAATCCCATCGCGCTCACCAAATCCACCCAATGAACTGTCACCCAGCTCTCGGGAAGGGCACGCCACCACGGGCGGGGAAGCCGTCAACGCTTCCAGAAATCGCGGTGCGGTGCGAGCAACTCGTCGGCGATTTCGGGGAAGGGGCCAAAGACCTCGATCTTTTTCTGGCCGGAGTCGAGGACGGTGCGCGAAGAGAGGCTCATCGTCGGATTCTCTGCGTGATCCCCGGTGAGCGCCAGGAGCTCGGTCTCCTCGACCCCGTAAACCAGCCGCCCGATATTGGCCCAATACATCGTGCCGGCGCACATGGCGCACGGCTCGAAGGTTGAGACCAGCGTGCATTGCCACAGGAACTTCGGCTCGTAGGCAGCCGCCGCGCGCCGGGCGAGCTCCGTCTCGGCGTGGCGCACCGTGTCGAGATTGCCTTGCCGCATCAGCACCCGATCGTCCGGCCCGACCAGCACGCAACCAAACGGATGATGCCCATGCGCCGCCGCCTCGCGCGCGACCGCGTCGGCGGATCGAAGGTGGGCGAGCATCTGATCGCGGGTCATGGCAAGATCCTGTCATGCCGACATCCACCGATGAGCGGCTGAGCGAGATTGGTGCCAACGGACGCGAGTGGCAAGAGCCAACTTTTGCTTGAGACCTTTGCCTCGGGATATCAGACCTTTACCCTACAATCGCCGGCCGTCTTGGCGTCGAACAGATGAGCACAGGCGCGGCAAAGCGGAAAGCCGGCTGAAAAGGCCATCCTCGCCGAGCTTCTCGAAGGAGTTCGGCGGCGCGAAAATGCGAACAGCGTCAGACGGAAGGCTCCCCGAACACCAGCGAAACATTGCCGCCAGCATGGCGCTCGAGGCGGCCGGCGAGGTCGAGTTCCAGCAGCACCATGAACACCTGGGCCGGGTGCAGGCGGGTGTGGCGGATGATCTCGTCGACCGCCACTGGCGTCGGGCCGAGCGCCTCGACGACGCGGGCGCGGTCGCTTTCGCCGGGCGGTGGTGTGGCCGAGAAGTCGGGCGGCTCTTCGAATGGCGGCACGTCGGGCGCTCGCATGCCGGTCAGCGGGGCGATCGCCCTGGAAATATCCGATGCCTCGGTGACCAGGGTGGCGCCATCCTTGAGCAGGCCATTGGTGCCGGCGGCGCGTGGATCGAGCGGCGAGCCCGGCACGGCGAAGACCAGCCGGCCCATTTCGCCCGCGAGCCGGGCGCTGATCAGCGAGCCGGAGCGTTGCGCGGCCTCGACCACCACCAGCCCAAGGACCGCACCCGCGACAAGGCGGTTGCGGCGCGGGAAATCCTGGGCGCGCGGCTGCCAGCCGAACGGCATTTCCGAGATGATGGCGCCGCGCTCGGCGATTTCCTCGCACAGGCCGGCATTTTCAGGCGGGTAGGGCAGGTCGAGGCCGCCCGCCAGCACCCCGATCGTGCCGGTCGCCAGGCTGCCCTGATGCGCCGCCGTGTCGATGCCGCGCGCCAGGCCGGAGACGATTGCGTCCGAGGTCGGCCGCCAGCATGCGTGCCATCTTGATGCCGGCCAGCGACGCGTTGCGTGCCCCAACGATGGCGACACCCGGCAGCCGAAAAACAGCTGCGTTGCCCTTTACCGCCAGCAGCGGCGGCGGATGGTCCATGTTGCGCAATAGGGGTGGATAGTCTGTTTCACCGATCCCGACAAAGCGGGCGCCGGCCTTTCCGGCTAATTCCAGTTCGGCCTCGGCTTCGGCAATGGAAGGGATGCGAGCGATCCGGATGGCGCCGCCTGAAATCATCAGTTCCGGCAATATCTCCAGCGCCGCCTCGGCCGAACCGAAACGGTTGATGAGGTCGCGAAACGATGCGGGGCCGACATTCTGGGTGCGGATCAGCCGCAGCCAGCTCAGCCGCTGCCGGTCGCTGAGACGCGGCCCGGCGGCCGGCCCACTCACCACGGCGGCAGGCTCGCTCACCCCTTGGCTCCGATCTTGCCCTCGGTGCCGGCAAGCAGGCGCGAAATGTTTTCCCGGTGCTTGATGGAAACGATGATGCTCATCACCACGAACAAGGCCGCATTCTGCGGTGTGCTCAGGACATAGAGAGCGATCGGCACGATGACCGCCGCCGTCAGCGCCGCCAGCGAGGAATAACGGAACAGAAATGCCATCACCAGCCAGGCGACGGCAAAGATCAGCGCCACCTGCCAGGCAAGGCCGATCAGCACGCCGAGATAGGTGGCGACGCCCTTGCCGCCCTTGAACCCGAGCCAGACCGGGAAGAGATGACCGAGAAAGGCGCCGAGACCGGCCCAGATCGCCAGGTCAGGCGCGAAATGGCCTGCTATCAGCACGGCGACCGTGCCCTTCAGCGCGTCGAGCAGCAGCGTCGCGGCGGCAAGGGCCTTGTTGCCGGTGCGCAGAACATTGGTGGCGCCGATATTGCCGGAGCCGATCTTGCGCACATCGCCAAGGCCGGCCGCGCGCGTCAGCAGGAGCCCGAACGGAATCGAGCCAAGCACATAGCCGAACACGAGCGCTGGGATGAGGCTGTAAATCATTGTTTCCCCCGCATTTCCCCTGGCTGACCGGGTCAGGCGCGATGCGCGGTGGCCGGCTCAGACGGAGAACACTGTGCGGCCCGCAACCAGCGTTTGCAAGACCTTGCCTTGCAGCCGCGCGCCTTCGAAACAGGTGTTTTTCGAGCGCGAACGAATGCCGCTTTCGCTGACGATCCAGGGTTCGTCGAGGTCGACAAGCGCAAGATCGGCGACAGCGCCCGGCTTCAGCGTGCCGCCGGGCAGGCCGAACAGTTTTGCGGGAGCGGTGGATAGGGTCTCGATCAGCCGGAGCAACGGCACATCGCCATTGTGGTAGAGCCGCAGTGCGGCGCCCAGAAGCGTCTCCAACCCTATAGCGCCGGCCGCCGCATCGGCGAAGGGCAGGCGCTTGGTGTCGACATCCTGCGGATCATGCGAGGAGACGATGATGTCGATCGTGCCGTCCCTGACCGCCTCGATCATCGCCAACCGGTCTTCCTCGGCGCGCAATGGCGGCGTCAGGCGGAAGAAGGTGCGGTATTCGCCGACATCGTTTTCATTCAGCGACAGATTGTGGATCGCCACGCCTGACGTCACCGTCGCCCCGTCGGCTTTCGCACGCGTTATGGCTTTTGCCGCCATTGCCGTCGAGATCTTTGCTGCGTGGTACGAACCGCGCGTCAGCCGCGCCAAGGCCAGATCGCGTTCCAGCGGGATGGATTCGGCTTCGCGCGGAATGCCGGAAAGGCCGAGCCAGCTGGCGTAAAGGCCTTCATTCATCACGCCGGATGAACCGAGGTCCGCATCCTGCGTCTCATGCACGATGGTGGCGCCGAAGTCGCGCGCATAGGTCAGCGCGCGGCGCATCACCAGCGCGCTCGATATGGTGTGGCGGCCATCGGTGAAGGCGACGGCGCCTGCTTCGCGCAGCAGGCCGAACTCGGTCATTTCGCGCCCGTCGAGGCCCTTGGTGATCGCCGCAGCAGGAAAGACGTTGATGATGGCCGTGTCCTTGGCGGTGCGCAGCACGAACTCGACCAGCGCCACATTGTCGATCACCGGGTCGGTGTCGGGCATCATGACGATGGAGGTGACGCCGCCGGCCGCCGCCGCGACACTTGCCGACGCGATGGTTTCGCGATGCTCGCCGCCCGGTTCGCCGATGAAGACGCGGCCGTCGATCAGGCCTGGAATGATCGCCTTGCCGGCGCAGTCGACAACGGTGGCGCCCTCGGGCGCGCCCTGGTTCAGCGCCGCCTTGCCGGCGGCAACGATCTTGCGGCCGTCGACGACGACGGCGCCGACTTCGTCGATGCCGCGCGACGGGTCGATAATGCGGACGCGCTCGAAGACCGTTATGCTCATGCGCCGCGGCCTTCATGATTGCGGCGCGGGTCGAGCAGCGCTTCCATGACGGCCATGCGCACGGCGACGCCCATTTCGACCTGTTCCTGGATGACGCTCTGCGGACCGTCGGCGATTTCCGAGGCGATCTCGACGCCGCGGTTCATCGGCCCGGGGTGCATCACCAGCGCATCGCCCTTGGCCGCCTTCAGTTTTGCCGCATCAAGGCCGAAATAGCGGAAATACTCGCGCACCGAAGGCACGAACGCGCCTTCCATGCGCTCGCGCTGCAGGCGCAGCATCATCACCACATCGGCGTCCTTGAGGCCCTCGGCCATCGAGCGGGTGACGACGACGCCCATCTTCTCGATGCCGGTGGGCAGAAGCGTCGACGGTGCGACGACGCGCACCTGCGCGCCGAGGGCGTTGAGCAGCATGATGTTGGAACGTGCCACGCGCGAATGCAGGATGTCGCCGCAGATCGCCACGATCAGCTTCGACAGCGGGCCCTTGGCGCGACGAATGGTCAGCGCATCGAGCAGCGCCTGTGTCGGGTGTTCATGCGCGCCGTCGCCGGCATTGACGACGGAGCAGCCGACCTTCTGCGCCAGAAGCGCGGCCGCACCGGCCGATTGGTGACGGATGATCAATATGTCGGGCCGCATGGCGTTCAGCGTCATCGCCGTATCGATGAGCGTTTCGCCCTTCTTCACCGAAGAACTCGCAACCGACATGTTCATCACATCGGCGCCGAGCCGCTTTCCGGCCAACTCGAACGACGACTGCGTGCGCGTCGAGGCTTCATAAAAGAGGTTGATCTGTGTGCGGCCGCGCAGCGTCGAGGTTTTCTTCTCGGACTGCCGCGAGATCGCGACCGCTCGGTCCGCCCTGTCGAGCAACAGCTCGATATCGGCGGGGGAAAGGTCGCGGATGCCCAGAAGATGGCGATGAGGATAGGGGGACGAAGCGTCGGTCATCTCAAGGCGCTGCTATAGGGTGGAGACTTTGCGGCTGCAAGCGCCAGCTTTGCATTGCAGCCGTTCTCCTCAATTTTTTCGTATAGATGGCCGATTGTATCGGCCGGTATTTTCATCGCGCGCGCTGCATGGCTTGGCTATATCTAGCCGACAGCCTCGGATTCGTGGCTTTCTGACGATAGAAGGATTGGGCGTGACCGACGACGTGACGAACCAGCCGCCGCCGCTGACGGGCGGCAACGCCTGGCGGGGCGATCCGTTGCTGATCCAGCTCGCGGAACGTTTTTCCGATCCGGTGCGCAAAGATCTCGACGGTCTCGGCCGCTTCGTGCTGACGCAGGAGGCGCAGGAACTGGGGCGCCTCGCCAATGTCGAGACGCCGAAGCTCAGGACGCATGATCGCCAGGGGCGGCGCATCGACGTGGTCGAGTTCCATCCCGCCTATCACGCCTTGATGCGCCGCTCTGTGGCCAACGGGCTGCATTCCTCGGTGTGGGAGAACGGCGACACCGAGATCGGCCGCCGCCATCAAGTCCGTGCCGCCCGGTTTTATCTGACGGCGGAGCTGGAGACCGGGCATCTGTGCCCCATCACCATGACCAACGCTTCGCTGGCGGCCTTGATGGCCAGCCCGAAACTGTTTCGCGAATGGGCGCCGCGCGTGACGACGCGCAAATACGACCAGAGCCAGAAACCGCCGGTCGAGAAGACCGGGCTGACGCTCGGCATGGGCATGACCGAGAAGCAGGGCGGCACCGATGTGCGCGCCAATGTGACGAGGGCGGAACGCGCCGGCAGCGGTTTTTATCGTCTGACGGGGCACAAATGGTTCATGTCGGCGCCGATGTCGGATGCGTTCCTGGTGCTGGCGCAGGCGCCTGAGGGACTGTCGTGCTTCCTCGTGCCGCGCGTCCTCGGTGATGGTTCGGGCAACGGCTTCCGCTTTCAGCGACTGAAGGACAAGCTCGGCAACCGTTCCAACGCCTCCTCCGAAGTCGAATTCGTCAATGCCATCGGCGAGATGGTCGGCGAACCCGGTGCCGGTGTGAAGACGATCATGGACATGGTCACCCTGACCCGGCTCGATTGTGCCATCGCCTCGTCTGCGATCATGCGCGCGGGCCTCGCCGAGGCCGTTCATCATGCGCGCCATCGTCAGGTGTTCGGTTCGACCCTGATCGAGCAACCGTTGATGCAGCGCGTTCTGGCCGACATGGCGCTCGACGTCGCCGCCGCCACCGCGCTGTCGTTCCGGTTGGCGCGCTCCTTCGACGAGGCGGCCAGCGATCGGGGCGAGGCGGCGTTTGCCCGGGCCATGACGCCGGTCGTCAAATACTGGGTCTGCAAGATCGCGCCCCCGCTGCTCTATGAGGCGATGGAGTGCCTCGGCGGCAACGGCTATGTCGAGGAGGCGCCACTCGCCCGCTACTATCGCGAGGCCCCGGTCAACGCGATCTGGGAAGGCTCGGGCAATGTCATGGCGCTTGATGTGCTGCGCGTGCTTGGCCGTGCGCCCGGCCTGTTCGAGGATGTGCTGGCCGGCATCGACCGTGATCTCGGCGCCGGCGGACGCGGCACGATCGGCGTGCTGAAGGCGGCGATGCAGGTTGCCTCAACCGACGAAGGTTCGGCCCGGCTGCTGACCGAGCAGTTGGCACTGTCGGCTGCGGCGGCGGAATTGCGCCGCCTGGGGGCAGGGCGGATCGCCGACGCTTTCGTCGAGACGCGTTTGGCCGGCCAATGGCGCAACACCTATGGCATGATCGATTCGCGCCACGATGCACGCATGATCATCGACACGCTCTATCCGCCGGTGAACTGAGCGGCGAGCATCGCAAAAATCGGCGCCATCCACAGTTTTGACGCGTTGGCGGCATCCTCACGCGTATGGCTAATCGCTGTTAACCTTAACAATTGGTTTCCGTTGCGATGGCGGACGGCAAGGCCCACTGTCCCGGCGCGAGCAGGGAATGGTTCAGATTGGCCGTCTCTTGCTTTGCGAAGCAGGAACACCGATGCGACAGGTACTGACCTCTTTTCTGGCCTTGCACTGGGCGATTGTTTTCGCCCTGCTTGCGCTCATCTGCATCGACGGAAATCGGGGTGTGGCGGCGGCACTCGGCGTGCTGGGCACCACAATCGAGGGTACCCGCTTCGTCGACCTCGACAATTTCGTTGTCGTGGCGCCGCTCGCCACCGCATTGCTTGTCGTCGCGGTTCTGTTTTTCTGGGCCTTTGTCGAAGCCCTACTCAACGACGCGACCAGTCCCGGCGCCGACAGCGTCGCCCGCATCGCCTTCATCAGCGCGTCCGGCATGTTGTCGCTGATCGTCATCGGAGGTGCTGCGCAAGGCATCAACGGGCTGTTCATGGCAGTTGCCGTGCAGCTGACGGCACTTCTGGCGTCCTATGTCGCCATGCTTGCCGAGCGGCGGTCCGTGGTTGCGGCAGCGGCTTCCGGCGAAAGCGAGATCCATGCCGTCGCGCATGACATGGCAAAAGCCGCGGCTCACAATTCGCTGCTCTCACTTATATCAGGCCGAACGGTCTCCAAGACCGGCTCCAATCACAGGGGAGGCCGCTGATGCGTTACATCTTCGGGTTCTGGGCGGCGCCGATGGCGATTTTCTGGGGCTGGTTCTATCTGTCGGCCAATGACATCAATTTCGGCTACACGATGCTCAGCCGACAGATGCACGACTTCTTCTTCCAGCTCTATGGTCAGATGCTCGGCATCGATCCGGCGATCATTCCCGGCATGGTGGCGAAGACGTGCGTCTTCGACGGGTTGCTGCTGATGGCGCTTTGGGCCTTCCGCCGTCGCCGCGAGATCGCCGGCTGGGTCAAACAGCGCTGGGCGGGTCCGGTTCCGTTCGAGCGGATGCGTGGAGCGACTGAAGCCGGTCCAAAACTCCCTGCAGAATAAACGCGGCTGCCGCCGAATCGATCTTGCCGGCGCGCTTGCGGCGCGAGAAATCCATCTCGATCAGCGTCCTTTCGACCGCGACCGTCGATAGTCTCTCATCCCAGAGCACGAAGGGCAGGTCGCTCATCTGTGCCATGTTGCGGACGAAGGCGCGCGATTTCTGCGCACGCGGACCTTCCGAACCGTCCATGTTGATCGGCAGCCCAATCACCACCGCGCCGGCATTCTCCTTCCGCAGCAAGGCGAGCAGCACCGCCGCATCGAGCGAGAATTTCCTTCGCATGATGACCGGGCGCGGATGGGCGAAGGAAAATCTCTGGTCCGAGACCGCGACGCCGATCGTCTTGTCGCCGAGGTCAAGTCCCGCCAGCGTCTTGCCGCCGGTCAGCCGCGCCGGCAATTCCTCGATCGTGATAATGCCCACCGGCCGTCCTTCGCCTTTCACCACCACGTGTTTTGTCAAACGCGTGGTGGACACAGTAACCCTTTGATCTCGGGGCCGTCGGCGTTCTATCCTTTGGCAAGACAAAAATCGAGGAATGCATTCATGAAACTGACCTGGTACGGCCACTCGGCCTTTCGCATCGAGACCGCTGATGCCAAGATCCTCATCGATCCTTATCTGATCGGCAATCCGTCCTGGACGGGCGGCTGGGAGGGACCGGCGGAGGGAATCACGCATGTACTGCTGACGCATGGCCACAGCGACCACATCAGCGGCGCGCTGGAAGTGCTTGGCAAAAGCGGCGCCCAGCTGGTCGCCAATTTCGAGATCTGCATGTACCTGGTCGGCAAGGGCGCCAGCGACAAGAAGATCAACCCGGGCAACATCGGCGGCACCGTCGATTGCGGCGGCTTCACCACCACTTTCGTCCAGGCGCTGCATTCATCCTCGTTCCCCGGCGAAGGTGGCCAGAACACCTATCTCGGCAATCCGGGCGGCCTCGTCCTGCATTTCCCGGAAGACAAGACGCTCTACCACATGGGCGACACCGACATCTTTTCCGACATGGCGCTGATCAACGAGTTGCACGAGCCGAAGATCGGCATTGTGCCGATCGGCGACCGCTTCACCATGGGAGGCGCGGTGGCCGCACTTGCCTGCCGGCGCTTCTTCAAGTTCGACACCGTGGTTCCCTGTCACTTCGGCACCTTTCCGATGATCGACCCGACCGCCGACAAGTTCGAGGCCGGCCTGGAAGGATCCGGCATCAAGGTGGCTTTGCCCAAGATTGGTGAGACGATTACGATTTAGAAGCAGCCAATATGGAATGAAACCATGGCTTTGAGGCAATCTTTTTGCGTTTCCATACTGGTCGCGGCGTCGCCCGCGCTCGCCGCGGATGATTTCATCGAAGGCGTCTACCTTCAGTCCGAGGAGCTTTGCAAACAGGCCAAGAAGGACACGCTGCAAACGCTGATCGACGCCGGCAACATCGTGCTTTCGGCATACGGCCTGCAAAGCGTCGAATACAATTGCGAGTTTCTGCAGATCAGCAAGGCGACGGCTTCGCCGAGCTGGGCGGTGACGGCCATCTGCCAGGAACCGGGTTATGTCTTTCCCGACGTTCTCTCGGTGACGCAAATGAACGCGAAGCAGATCGATCTCGTGTCGGTTCGGCCCGTCGACGACGAAAGCGAAGCAAGCGGCAACAGCGGCAGCTACTATCTGTGCGAAGGCGTTGCCCTGCCATAGACGTATTCTGAGAGCCGATGAGGCACAGCCTGGTCTCTCGCACGATGCATGTTGCGCAGCGCGCGCGCCGCCGCTATAGCCCGAACTGGTTTTCCCCGAGGCAAAAACATGTCCGTAGATCTTCAGACAGTGAAGCGCGTCGCGCATCTCGCCCGCATCGCGGTGAGCGAAGAGGATGCCGAACGGATGACCGGCGAGCTGAACGCCATTCTGGGCTTCGTCGAGCAGCTGAACGAGGTCGATGTTTCCGGTGTCGAGCCAATGACCTCGGTGACGCCGATGGACATGAAGAAGCGCAGCGATGTCGTCACCGACGGCGGCAAGGCGGCCGACATCGTCGTCAACGCGCCGGCGACCGAAGAGAATTTCTTCCTCGTGCCGAAGGTCGTGGAGTAAGTCCGCCGATGGCAATCGAGATCGCCATTGAGACGCCGCTCCAGGACGACCTGCGCGGGCTGGTCACCGAACTCAACGAGACCTTGCTCGAACTGACGCCGCCGGAGCATTGCTACCATTTGACGGTTGAGCAGATGGCCGGTGAGGACACGACGGTTTTCATCGCCCGAGATAAAGGCCTGGCCATTGGCTGCGGCGCGCTGAAGCGTCATGACGGCGCCATTGGCGAGGTCAAGCGCATGTATATCAGGCCGTCGCATCGCGGCCAGAAGATCGGCGCGAAAATCGTCGAGCGGGTCGAGGCGCTGGCGCGCAACGAGGGACTGAAGCGACTGGTGCTGGAGACGGGCGATCGTCATCCCGCGGCGTGGACAGTCTACGAACGCGCCGGGTTTTCGCGTTGCGGCCCGGTGCTGGATTATCCCGATTCTGAGTGGTCGGTGTTTTACGAAAAGAGCCTTTGATGAGCGACCTGACCCAGTTGACGATTTCACAGGCCCGCGCCAAGCTGCACGGCAAGGAAATCACCGCGACCGAGATCACCGAGGCCTATCTCGGCGCTATCGAGCGCGCCAATCCGGCGCTCAATGCCTATGTCACCGTGACCGGCGATAAGGCGCGCGACATGGCCAAGGCGTCCGACGCCAGGCTGGTCAAGGGCGAGGGCGGTGCGCTGGAAGGCATTCCGTTGGGGATCAAGGACCTGTTCGGCACCGAAGGCGTCCACACGCAGGCTTGCAGCCATGTGCTCGACGGGTTCAAGCCGCGCTACGAATCGACCGTTACGTCAAATCTGTGGGCCGACGGCGCCGTTATGCTCGGCAAGCTCAACATGGACGAGTTCGCCATGGGTTCGTCCAACGAGACGTCCTACTATGGTCCGGTCATCAATCCGTGGCGGCGCTCGCGCCTCGATACTGCGGTGATGCCGACGACGCATCAGGGCGACGGCGGCTTCGTCTCGGCCGGCGGCATGAGGACCGTGCGCAGCCTGGACAATGCGCAGTTGGTGCCGGGTGGCTCTTCCGGCGGGTCGGCCACGGCAGTCTCCGCCTTCCTGTGCGCCGGCGCGACCGCGACGGATACTGGTGGCTCGATCCGCCAGCCGGCCGCCTTCACCGGGACGGTCGGCATCAAGCCGACCTATGGCCGCTGCTCGCGCTGGGGTATCGTCGCGTTCGCCTCGTCGCTCGACCAGGCCGGCCCGATCGCGCGCGACGTACGCGATGCCGCGATCCTGTTGCAGTCGATGGCCTCGGTCGATCCGAAGGACACGACGTCGGTCGACCGGCCGGTGCCGGACTATGAGGCCGCGATCGGCAAGCCGATCAAGGGCATGAAGGTCGGCATTCCCAGGGAATACCGCGTCGACGGCATGCCCGAAGAGATCGAGGCGCTGTGGCAGAAGGGCATTGCCTGGCTGAAGGACGCCGGCGCCGAGATTGTCGACATTTCCCTCCCGCACACCAAATACGCGCTGCCCGCCTATTACATCGTGGCGCCCGCCGAGGCGTCATCCAACCTCGCCCGCTATGATGGCGTCCGCTACGGCTTGCGCGTGCCGGGCAAGGATATCGTCGACATGTATGAGAAGACCCGCGCCGCCGGTTTCGGCCGCGAGGTCAAGCGCCGCATCATGATCGGCACCTATGTGCTGTCGGCCGGCTATTACGACGCCTACTATCTGCAGGCGCAGAAGGTGCGCAATCTGATCAAGCGGGATTTCGAGACTGTCTTCGCCGCCGGCGTCGATGTCATCCTGACCCCGGCAACGCCGTCCGCCGCCTTCGGCGTCGCCGATGAGGACATGGCTGCCGATCCGGTCAAGATGTACCTCAACGACATCTTCACCGTCACCGTGAACATGGCCGGCCTGCCGGGCATCGCCGTGCCCGCCGGGCTCGACGCCAAGGGCCTGCCGCTCGGGCTGCAGCTGATCGGCCGGCCGTTCGACGAGGAAACCCTGTTCCAGACCGCCGCTGTCATCGAGCAGGCCGCAGGCACGTTCCAGCCGGAGAAGTGGTGGTAGGGACGTCGCTCGTCTAGCGGATGCCCTGAAAGTCGGAATCGATTTTCGGAAGGATGCTGCGCAAAATCAAAGTGTTAGCGTCCTTTGAGCGCCCACGCCCGCGCGGCGCTGCAATGGGGTGAGCGATGTTCTTCTACCTGTCCAAGATATTCTGGTTCTTCATCCAGCCGCTGAACCTGGCGATCTTCCTGCTGCTGGCGGGATTG
>NZ_RZTB01000190.1:0-6334 GCF_003997735.1 Mesorhizobium sp. M7A.F.Ca.MR.148.00.0.0
AAAAACATTGTCGATGTGTGTTGACAGTTGTCGTTGGTGGCGACTATATACGCCTCACGAACGAGGGCGGCTCGCCGCTGGCGACGAAGAAGTTTGCTTCTAAGCCTGCCCTTAGCGAAATTCAAGAGAGCCGCGTAAGCGACACTCGGACGGCCCCGGAGCCAAAAGCGAAGCGGGCCACGACATTGCATTTGCGGTGTCTGTTCTTTGAAAATTGAATAATGAAGAAAGAGAAACGTGGGCGGCAGAGTCCTGCTGAACCTCTTATCCCGCCAGGGGTATGAGGTTCGAACGAGACTTTGGCGGACACGTTTTGAGAGAATAAAGTCTACCAAGACACGTGAGTGTCTAGGTGTGAATGTTCTCGTCAATTCAAAGCGTGACCAGATAAAAGCCAATCAAAGTTTCAAAACTTGAGAGTTTGATCCTGGCTCAGAACGAACGCTGGCGGCAGGCTTAACACATGCAAGTCGAGCGCCCCGCAAGGGGAGCGGCAGACGGGTGAGTAACGCGTGGGAATCTACCCATCTCTACGGAACAACTCCGGGAAACTGGAGCTAATACCGTATACGTCCTTCGGGAGAAAGATTTATCGGAGATGGATGAGCCCGCGTTGGATTAGCTAGTTGGTGGGGTAATGGCCTACCAAGGCGACGATCCATAGCTGGTCTGAGAGGATGATCAGCCACATTGGGACTGAGACACGGCCCAAACTCCTACGGGAGGCAGCAGTGGGGAATATTGGACAATGGGCGAAAGCCTGATCCAGCCATGCCGCGTGAGTGATGAAGGCCCTAGGGTTGTAAAGCTCTTTCAACGGTGAAGATAATGACGGTAACCGTAGAAGAAGCCCCGGCTAACTTCGTGCCAGCAGCCGCGGTAATACGAAGGGGGCTAGCGTTGTTCGGAATTACTGGGCGTAAAGCGCACGTAGGCGGATTGTTAAGTTAGGGGTGAAATCCCAGGGCTCAACCCTGGAACTGCCTTTAATACTGGCAATCTCGAGTCCGAGAGAGGTGAGTGGAATTCCGAGTGTAGAGGTGAAATTCGTAGATATTCGGAGGAACACCAGTGGCGAAGGCGGCTCACTGGCTCGGTACTGACGCTGAGGTGCGAAAGCGTGGGGAGCAAACAGGATTAGATACCCTGGTAGTCCACGCCGTAAACTATGAGAGCTAGCCGTCGGCAAGTTTACTTGTCGGTGGCGCAGCTAACGCATTAAGCTCTCCGCCTGGGGAGTACGGTCGCAAGATTAAAACTCAAAGGAATTGACGGGGGCCCGCACAAGCGGTGGAGCATGTGGTTTAATTCGAAGCAACGCGCAGAACCTTACCAGCCCTTGACATCCCGGTCGCGGTTTCCAGAGATGGATTCCTTCAGTTCGGCTGGACCGGTGACAGGTGCTGCATGGCTGTCGTCAGCTCGTGTCGTGAGATGTTGGGTTAAGTCCCGCAACGAGCGCAACCCTCGCCCTTAGTTGCCAGCATTAAGTTGGGCACTCTAAGGGGACTGCCGGTGATAAGCCGAGAGGAAGGTGGGGATGACGTCAAGTCCTCATGGCCCTTACGGGCTGGGCTACACACGTGCTACAATGGTGGTGACAGTGGGCAGCGAGACCGCGAGGTCGAGCTAATCTCCAAAAACCATCTCAGTTCGGATTGCACTCTGCAACTCGAGTGCATGAAGTTGGAATCGCTAGTAATCGCGGATCAGCATGCCGCGGTGAATACGTTCCCGGGCCTTGTACACACCGCCCGTCACACCATGGGAGTTGGTTTTACCCGAAGGCGCTGTGCTAACCGCAAGGAGGCAGGCGACCACGGTAGGGTCAGCGACTGGGGTGAAGTCGTAACAAGGTAGCCGTAGGGGAACCTGCGGCTGGATCACCTCCTTTCTAAGGAAGAACCTTAATGGAAACGCTCATCTGATGAGCCTCTGCCTTTTGGTTCTCTTGGAACAAGACGGCAAAGAGTCACTTTGACCGTCGCGCATACCTTAAGCGGGTCTGCCGCCTTCGTTTCTCTTTCTTCAGCGAATGACTTTGATTTGCGCTCGCGCGCCGTGTCGCACCCTTCGGGTGCTGGCGCTCCGCGAGGGCGCGGCACGAGCCGCGACGGCCTGTCGGCCTTGCGAGGCTCTGCCTCGATGCCGGCTACCATCTGCGCTTGGGGCTTAGGGCTTGTAGCTCAGTTGGTTAGAGCGCGCGCTTGATAAGCGTGAGGTCGGAGGTTCAAGTCCTCCCAGGCCCACCATCTCTGATGGAAGCTAGGTAGCTTCCTGTCTCCTCTACAAAGGTATCAGGGGCCGTAGCTCAGCTGGGAGAGCGCCTGCTTTGCAAGCAGGATGTCGTCGGTTCGATCCCGTCCGGCTCCACCATTACCTTTGGTGTCGAGTAGAGATGAGGCGTCAGAAAAAGTCATTCGTAAAAAGGTTTTGTGGTGAGCATCTAGCTTGCCGCTTGTTCTGTTTGACATTGTAAAGAGAAGATTTGTTCGAACTTCATGAGCTTGAAAAGGTTTGTGATTTGTCGCTGGAGACGCTCAATCTCCCGCATATGATGGGCTTGCCTAACCGCACCCTCGAACCGATCTCGAGAAGCTGGTCTTTTTGTGCCAATGACATCGAATTGGGTCCCGCACAGGATCCGGTTCAGGCGACAATCTCTTCGGGATTGCGCGGACGCTAACCTCGCAAGGGGAAGGCTGAAGCGACAGTCCCTTCGGGATTGCGCGGGTGGGCATTGGCAATGAGAACGATCAAGTGTCTTAAGGGCAATTGGTGGATGCCTTGGCATGCACAGGCGATGAAGGACGTGATACGCTGCGATAAGCTACGGGGAGGTGCGAATACCCTTTGATCCGTAGATTTCCGAATGGGGAAACCCACCTAAGGTACTTGGAAAATCAGAGCAGCCGGAAGGTCGCAAGGCCGACTTGCTCCTGTGGTTTCCAAGTATCGATAATAGGTAACTTACCCTGAATACATAGGGGTAAAGTGGCGAACGCGGGGAACTGAAACATCTAAGTACCCGTAGGAAAGGACATCAACCGAGACTCCGGAAGTAGTGGCGAGCGAACCCGGACCAGGCCAGTGGCGATTGAGAGACAAGCGGAACCTTCTGGAAAGTAGGGCCATAGTGGGTGACAGCCCCGTACGCGTAATGCAATCAATCGTCCTCGAGTAAGGCGGGACACGTGAAATCCTGTCTGAAATTGGGGGGACCACCCTCCAAGCCTAAGTACTCGTGCATGACCGATAGCGAACTAGTACCGTGAGGGAAAGGTGAAAAGCACCCCGACAAGGGGAGTGAAAGAGTACCTGAAACCGATTGCCTACAAACAGTGGAAGCCCAAGGTTCGTCCTGGGTGACCACGTACCTTTTGTATAATGGGTCAGCGACTTAGTGTGACGAGCAAGCTTAAACCGCTAGGTGTAGGCGCAGCGAAAGCGAGTCTGAATAGGGCGTTCAGTTCGTCGCATTAGACCCGAAACCGAGTGATCTAGCCATGAGCAGGTTGAAGGTAAGGTAACACTTACTGGAGGACCGAACCCATAACTGTTGCAATAGTTCGGGATGACTTGTGGCTAGGGGTGAAAGGCCAATCAAACTCGGAAATAGCTGGTTCTCCGCGAAATCTATTTAGGTAGAGCGTCGACCGAATACCCCAGGGGGTAGAGCACTGGATGGGCTAGGGGTCCTCACCGGATTACCAAACCTAACCAAACTCCGAATACCTGGGAGTACTAGTCGGCAGACACACGGCGGGTGCTAACGTCCGTCGTGAAAAGGGAAACAACCCTGACCTACAGCTAAGGTCCCCAAGTTATGGCTAAGTGGGAAAGGATGTGAGGATCCCAAAACAACCAGGATGTTGGCTTAGAAGCAGCCATCATTTAAAGAAAGCGTAACAGCTCACTGGTCTAAATAAGGGTCTTTGCGCCGAAAATGTAACGGGGCTAAAGCCATACACCGAAGCTTAGGGTTTGGTCCGCAAGGGCCAAGCGGTAGCGGAGCGTTCTGTAAGCTGATGAAGCCATACCCGTGAGGGGTGGTGGAGGTATCAGAAGTGCGAATGCTGACATGAGTAACGTAAGGGGAGTGAGAGACTCCCCCGCCGAAAGACCAAGGGTTCCTGCTTAAAGCTAATCTGAGCAGGGTTAGCCGGCCCCTAAGACGAGGCGGAAACGCGTAGTCGATGGGAACCACGTTAATATTCGTGGGCTTGGAGGTAGTGACGGATCATTGAGGTAGTCCAATCTTATCGGATTGAACGGGCTGCTGCGTGGTTCCAGGAAATAGCTCCTCCTTATAAACCGTACCCGAAACCGACACTGGTGGTCTGGTAGAGTATACCAAGGCGCTTGAGAGAACTATGCTGAAGGAACTCGGCAAATTGCACGCGTAACTTCGGAAGAAGCGTGACCCTTTTCTACGCAAGTAGAGGAGGGTGGCACAGACCAGGGGGTAGCGACTGTTTATCAAAAACACAGGGCTCTGCGAAGTCGCAAGACGACGTATAGGGTCTGACGCCTGCCCGGTGCTGGAAGGTTAAGAGGAGGGGTGCAAGCTCTGAATCGAAGCCCCAGTAAACGGCGGCCGTAACTATAACGGTCCTAAGGTAGCGAAATTCCTTGTCGGGTAAGTTCCGACCTGCACGAATGGCGTAACGACTTCCCCGCTGTCTCCAGCATAGACTCAGTGAAATTGAATTCCCCGTGAAGATGCGGGGTTCCTGCGGTTAGACGGAAAGACCCCGTGCACCTTTACTATAGCTTTACATTGGCATTCGTAGTGGCATGTGTAGGATAGGTGGTAGGCTTTGAAACCTGGGCGCCAGCTCAGGTGGAGCCACCCTTGAAATACCACCCTTATTACTATGGATGTCTAACCGCGGCCCGTTATCCGGGTCCGGGACAATGTATGGTGGGTAGTTTGACTGGGGCGGTCGCCTCCTAAAGAGTAACGGAGGCGCGCGATGGTGGGCTCAGAACGGTCGGAAATCGTTCGCTGAGTGCAATGGCATAAGCCTGCCTGACTGCGAGACTGACAAGTCGAGCAGAGACGAAAGTCGGTCATAGTGATCCGGTGGTCCCGCGTGGAAGGGCCATCGCTCAACGGATAAAAGGTACGCCGGGGATAACAGGCTGATGACCCCCAAGAGTCCATATCGACGGGGTTGTTTGGCACCTCGATGTCGACTCATCGCATCCTGGGGCTGGAGCAGGTCCCAAGGGTATGGCTGTTCGCCATTTAAAGCGGTACGTGAGTTGGGTTCAGAACGTCGTGAGACAGTTCGGTCCCTATCTGCCGTGGGTGTAGGAATATTGAAAGGATCTGTCCCTAGTACGAGAGGACCGGGATGGACGGATCTCTGGTGGACCTGTTGTGGCGCCAGCCGCATAGCAGGGTAGCTATATCCGGACGGGATAACCGCTGAAGGCATCTAAGCGGGAAACCCACCTTAAAACGAGTATTCCCTGAGAACCGTGGAAGACGACCACGTTGATAGGCCGGGTGTGGAAGAGCGGCAACGCTTGAAGCTTACCGGTACTAATAGTTCGATCGGCTTGATCGTTCTCATTCCTTATGCTCATCGCTCCAAATCGGAGGATGACAGGCACAAAAAAGACCAGCGAATAGCCCCGAGAGGCACCCGACAGCTCCGCTGCCGATCCCTCTTTGTGCTCCTTCGCTCAAAAGCTTCTCGAACAACGTGCGTTTTGCCGACCTGGTGGTTATGGCGGAGCGGCTGCACCCGATCCCATTCCGAACTCGGCCGTGAAACGCTCCAGCGCTGATGGTACTTCGTCTCAAGACGCGGGAGAGTAGGTCGCTGCCAGGTCTGCTAAACGCACGTTGAACTCACATCCAATCGGATGGAGTGATATCTTCTCTTTATGAAATGGCCCGCCAAGGGATCACGGGCCGCGTAAGCGGCCCTTTCATTTGGTCAGCCATATACCTATCTGTAGGCCTCGGCTTACACAAAAAAGCAAGCAAACGCTTGCTTAGGAACGCAAGCAAGCGCTTGCTTGGATTAGCAAGCAAACGCTTGCTAAGATTAGCAAGCAAACGCTTGCTAAGAGGTAACGCGGGGTGGAGCAGCCCGGTAGCTCGTCAGGCTCATAACCTGAAGGTCACAGGTTCAAATCCTGTCCCCGCAACCAAACTTCACTAAACAAACAGCCCGCCTCGTGCGGGCTCTTTTGTTTTTTGCCCTGGTGCCGGCGTTTAACCCGTCATCAGGCGCCCCCAAGCAGGCCAAGCCCAAGCCGCAAGACAGAAAACTCAAATCCTCTCCCCAACCAAACTTCGGTAAGCAAACGGCCCGCC
>NZ_RZTB01000191.1:0-2421 GCF_003997735.1 Mesorhizobium sp. M7A.F.Ca.MR.148.00.0.0
CTACGAAGGCGTCTGGGAGCAGGTCGCGGAATTCTGCGATCCTGATGCACCTGACATCTTCGCCAGCCGCTCCAGCAGCTCGCTGGAATCGCAGGCTGAGCGCTCCGAGCGTCGCGGCAGCCGTGTCTATGCGACCACCATCAACAGCGCTGCCAACCGCCTCGCTGCTGGCCTGGAGAGCCTGATCATTCCGCAGTCCGAAAAGTGGCATGGCCTCTCTACGGCAGCGATGGATGACGAAGAGACTGACGAGGAGAAGAAGTGGGCTGAGAGCCTGCGGGATTTCCTATTCTCGCTGCGCTATTCGGCGAACTCGAACTTCGTGCCGGCGACGCAAGCCTGCCTGCGCAACGTGGTTCGCTATGGTCCGGCCTATCTCTACGCCGAAGAGGGTTTTGGCACGACGATGGTGAGGTATGCCTCTATCCCCGTGGTCGAGGGCTATATCAGTCGAAACCGATGGGGCCAGGTCGACACCTTCCATCGCCGCTATGAACGGACGGCGCGACAGACTGCGCAGATGCTCGGCTATGAGAAGCTCCCGGCCAAGATCAAGGCGCTGGTTGATGACCCGACCAAGTGCGACACCAAGATTTCTCTGATCCACGGCATCAAGCCCCGCGACGAGCGCCGGATGTACCGCATCGGTGGTCAGATGGACTATCTCGACACCGCCTTCGCCTCGTATCACGTCATCGAAGAGGAAGAGGTGATCGCGAAGGAGAGCGGATTTCGCACCTTCCCGGTGGCAACGTTCAACTGGCGCCGCTACGAGAGCGACCCTTACGGCATCTCGCCGACAATCGAGGCGCTGACCACAGTCCGTGAAGAGAACGCCGTCCGCCGCTCTGGCCTGCGCGCGTTGCAGCAGATCACCGATCCGGCGACCGCTTCGAAAGCCCGCATGGATGATGTGCCGGTTCTCAATCCTGGCGAAAACTATCCCGGTCTGATGAGTGAGTCCGGGCAGATCCAAATCGCCCCGATCAACACCGGCGCAAACCCGAGCTATGCCTTCGATTATGCGCAGACACGGGCTGATGAAATTCGCGACATGATGTTCGTCAACTTGTTTCAGACGCTCGTTCAAAACCCACAGATGACGGCGACCGAAGCGTTGATCCGCCAAGAGGAGAAGGGCGCGCTGCTCGGCCCATCCGGTTCGATCATTCAATCTGGCTTCGCCACGAACCTCGATCGCGAACTCGGCATCCTGGAAGACAAGGGACTCTACGATCAGGACAGCCGGTTCTTGCCGCCTGCAAGCTTAGCCGGCAAGTCGGTTCGGCCGACCTTCACCGGTCCGCTGGATGTCCTGCGTCGTTCGGCTGAGGCCCGCGACACCATTCAAGTCGTCACCACCGCCATGCAGATGGCTCAGTTCGACCCGGATGTGATGGACAACATCGACAGCGACGAGGCGATCAAGATCGTGCAGAGCGCTGGCCGCAGCCCGGCTCGCTTGTTCCGGTCGGCAGATGATATCGCCGCTCGTCGTGATGCAAAGGCCAAGCAACAGCAGGCACAAGCCGGCGCCGCTGCAATGGCGGCTGCCGGCAAGGTTGCGAAGGACGCTGTGCCGGCCGCAGTGCAGGCGCGTGATAGCGGGCTGCTCGACGGCCTCAATGGGCTGATGCCGCAGGGCAACGCATGAGCAAGCCCAAGACGTTCAATCGTGCCGGCCTAGCTGGTGGACCGGCAAAGGCGCAAGACGCACTGACCAAAGCTTACCTGCGCGTCTTCACCGGGGCTGATGGCGAGATGGTCCTTGCCGATCTGGTCGACAAGGCGGGCTACTACCGCCGGCCGAACTATCACGACTGGATGGCGCGCACTAAAACGCCGGCCGGCTTCGAACTCCATAGCGCTCTGTCGAACGCTCGCGCCGAAGTCGTGCAGCACATCATGGATTTTCTCACGCTGGACGATGATCAGCGGATCGCCTTGGAGCGGGCGGCAAGGCTCGAAAGCCAGCGATAGGTTTGCCCGCGGCGGGTTCAGCCGAAATCTTCCCAAGAATGAGGATACGACAATGACACGTGGACTTCCGCGTACCCTTTCGCGCGCCGCTGCTCGGGCTGCTGGCCTCGCTCCTCCGTTTGCCGGCCTGAAGGCTGTCACCACCGGCGCGGGCGGTGCCTTCAAGACGGTGTTCACCTTCAACGCCATGCAGGTTCCGGTGACTGACGCGCTGGCCTATGCCTCGCAGAAAATCTTCGATTGCCTGGATGGCAAGGTTCGCGTGAAGGGCGGCACTGCCAAGATGCAGTTCGCCGTGCTCGGTGCGCGCGCCAGCACGATCAACGACAATGCGTCCCTGACGTGGGGTCTGGGGACCGTTGCGGCCTCCAGCATCACGCTGGCGACGACCATGCAGAACATCATCCCAGTGACCACGCGCACGCTGGATGGTGCCACGAC
>NZ_RZTB01000191.1:2530-3763 GCF_003997735.1 Mesorhizobium sp. M7A.F.Ca.MR.148.00.0.0
GTCGATATCTTCCTGAACCTGGCGTTCGCCACGAACACGGACATCGACGCCGACGGCGTGCTGGCGATCACCGGCACCATCACTCTGCTCTGGGAGAACTGGGGCGACAACGTTTGACAGCCCTGCGGCTGGGTGAGCCGCCCAATCGAAGGAACAATCGATCATGACAGATACGGCAGAAACTGGGTCCGTGGCGGTGGATGCACCTCCGGCGGGCAACCTGGAAAAGCCAGCGACGACGGTAGAGAACGGGTCCGCTACCGAAGGCGCCAAGAGTTGGTTTGACGGTCTTTCCGAAGGCAACCGCAAGCTCGCTGATAACAAGGGCTGGACCAAGCCGGAGGGCGGCATCGAAAAGGTGCTGACCTCCTATGCGGAACTCGAACGTATGCAGGGTGAAAGCCTGCGCGTTCCCGCAGCCGACGCACCGAAGGAGGAGTGGGAGAAATTCAACTCCAAGCTTCCCGAGACCATGCGGCCGGTGACATCGCCCGAAAAGGTCGAGTACACGCGCCCGGAAGGGCTCCCTGCTGATCTACCCTACGATGAAGCGCTGGCGACTGCGTCCAAGACCTGGGCGGCTGAAGCCGGCGCCACTCCCAAGGTGGCACAAGCCTACCACGACAAATTCGTAGGCTACATGGCCGACCAGGTGAAGGCGCATCAAACCGCCCTCGCCGCATCGGTCGAGGCAACCCACGAAGATCTTGTGAAGGACTGGGGACCGAAAGACAGCGAAGGCTTCAAGCAGAAGCACGAGCTAGCGAACCGGGCGGCCAAGAAGCTCGATCTGGTCGACGCCTTCAAGGAGGCGGGAATTCTGTTGCCCGACGGAGCGCTGACCAAGTCCAAGGTCGCGCGCGCTCTCTCGGCAGTGGGCGAAGCGATGTTCAAGGAAGACACGATCGACAATGACGCCTCTCGCGGCGGGGAGAACCCGTTCAAGAAGGACGCCAGCGGCGGTCGCAACATCTCGGCGATTTCGGCCCTTGTGAAAAGCGACCCCGAACGCGCGAAGCGGCTTGCCCGCGAGGCTGGTGAAAACCCGGATCTCTGGGTGTCCAGCCATCCCCTGTGAGGGATCGACACCGCTCCGCATTGCTAAAGGAATGAAATAAAATGGCAGACGCCTACACCCGCATTGCGGATTCGATCGTCCCATCGGTCTATTCGCAGTACTCGTTCGAAGAGCACGTGCAGTCGCTGGAAATCTACCAGGCCGGCATCCTCTTC
>NZ_RZTB01000191.1:3773-5871 GCF_003997735.1 Mesorhizobium sp. M7A.F.Ca.MR.148.00.0.0
ACCCGTCGGAACCCATCAACGATGATCCGACTGACAGCATCGAGATGAAGAAGATCGGTTCGCGCCGTGAAGTCGCGGCTCGTAACATCCGCGCAAACGCGTGGGGCATTCCGGACCTGACCAGCATCCTCGCCGGTTCCGACCCGCAGAAGCTGATCGTCCAGCGTCAGACCGACTATTGGCAGCGTGCCAACAAGCTGACGCTAGTCAGCATCCTGAAGGGCGTGATCGCCGACAACGTCGCCAACGATGCCGGCGACCTCGTCCGCGTGACCGGCGCCTCGATTGTCGACACCGACATCATCGAAGCGGCGTACCTGATGGGCGATCGTGCCGACAAGTTCAAGACGATCTGGATGCATTCGAAGCAGATGAAGGCTCTCAAGCTGGCTGATCTGATCGACTATGTCCCGTCGTCCCAGCAGGGCGGCCCGCTGATCCCGTACTACATGAACCTGCGTGTGGTGGTCGACGACGACATCCCGGTGGCGACCGGCGTCTACACGGCGTTCATGTTCAAGGACAAGGCGATCATGTGGAACGAGCTTCCGGTGAATACGGAAGGCGGTCCGCTGGAGTTCGATCGCAAGCCTCGCCAGGCCCATGGTGGTGGCGTGACGGAAATGGTGGCACGTCGCCACTTCGTTCCTCACGTTCCCGGCACGCGCTTCCTCGACGCCTCCTCGGCCGGAGAATTCGCCACGGATGCGGAACTGGCGCTTGCAGCAAACTGGGACCGCACCGCGTCGAGCGTCAAGAACATGACGTTCATCGCACTCAAGACCACCGAGGCCTGATCGGGCCTGGGAACTGAAAACGGGCGAGTGGCTTCGGCTGCTCGCCCTTTTGTCGTGAGGACAATCATGATTACCAGCAAGCGTAGGTCCGCCGAAACCCGCAAAGAGGCGGTGCGCCGACAGTTCCGTGAGCAAGCCGAACGGCTCAATCCCAGCCCGTTCATACAGGTGCTCAATTCGCGTGGCCTGCCGAAGAAGCCGGCTCGCCATACGAGCCTGAAGGTCTGACCTTATGGCCCTCACGGAACTCGACGTCGCGAATATGGCGCTGGCCGTGCTGGACGAGTCGCCGATCGATAGCCTCGATCAGGACATCAAAGCCGCGCGCATGCTCAACCTCCATTTCAACCAGACGCGCGAAGCCGAGTTGACGAAGTATGCGTGGGTCTTTGCAATCTTGCGCGCCACAGTGACTGGTGCTGATACCGGCTCGGGCGACTGCACTCTCAATTGGGCCTATGAGCTTCCAGCCGATTGCCTGCGGCCGCTCCCGCTCACCCATGACGGCGAGCCCGATGGCGTGGCGATCTCGTGGCGCCAAGAAGCCGGCGTGATCTACTCGGATCGCTCGGGGCCGCTGATCATCCGCTATGTGGGAAACCTGACTGACCCGAATGACTGGGATGCGCTGTTCACGGAAGTCCTCGTCGGCGCGCTGGCCATCAAGATTGCCCATCCCCTCACCCACAAGGCCAACATGATCGACATCGCGCGCAACGGCTACGACAGGGCCGTGGACGCAGCGTTCGCTTCGCAGGCTGTCCAACGCGGCGCAAGACAGTCAACATCGTCCTGGGCCTATCAGCGCGGCGACAACGGGGCCGTTCGCTGATGGCAACGCTCTACCCAATCCAGGACACCTTTGTCCGCGGCGAAATCAGCCCGCGCCTGCATGCCCGCGCAACTCTCGACCTCTACCGGGCGGCTCTGTCGCAATGCACGAACCTTGTGACACTACCCCATGGCGGCATTCGAAAGCGTGGTGGCACATACTTCGTCAATGAGGTGAAGACGTCGTCGAAGAAGACGCGGATGATCCCTTTCATCTTCTCGGCCGATCAAGCCTATGCGCTAGAATTCGGCGATCAATACATTAGGGTCTTTGCCTACGGCGCGCGCGTCGGCACGGTTGAGGTAACGTCACCATACCTTGAAGCCGATCTGTTCGAACTGACCTATATCCAGTCAGCTGACCAGATGTGGATCACTCATCGGGACTATCCGCCGAAGGTGATAACGCGCACGGCGCACACGACTTGGACGCTCGAAGATTTCGAATTCCTCGACGGTCCCTACGACCC
>NZ_RZTB01000191.1:5939-6171 GCF_003997735.1 Mesorhizobium sp. M7A.F.Ca.MR.148.00.0.0
ACCGGGCATCTTACGCCGCAGATGACCAGCAATTCCGCTCCATCCGGCACCGCATCCACAGGCAGCGGCAGCGCTTCTGCGTGGCAAATGTTCGATCGCGACAAAACGCAGGACATCGAAATTGCGAGCGGCGGCGACGGCTACATCCGGTTTCGAAATGCCGGCGGCGCGCAGCGTGTGGTCGACGCCTACTGGATCACCACGTCGCGGCTGGCAACGGGCGATTACGATT
>NZ_RZTB01000192.1:0-6107 GCF_003997735.1 Mesorhizobium sp. M7A.F.Ca.MR.148.00.0.0
GAGACGATGCCGATCGAATTGTAGCCGGTCGCCATCCAGTAGCCGGACAGCTCCGGCGCCTCACCGAGATAGTAGCGGTCGTCGGGCGTAAAACTCTCCGGACCCTTGAAGAAGGTGTGGATGCCGGCGGTCGCCAGCATCGGCATGCGGTTGACGCCCATTTCGAGGATCGGCTCGAAATGCTCCATGTCCTCAGGCAGTTGGTCGAAGCAGAAATCCTCGCTTATGCCGTCCATGCCCCACGGCTTGGCCACCGGCTCGAAGGCGCCCCGCATCATCTTGCCGGCGTCTTCCTTGTAGTAGGCGCACTCGTCCGGCACCCGCAGCACCGGCAGACGGGTGAGGCCGGGGATCGGCTCGGTGACGAGATAAAAATGCTCGCAGGCGTGCAGCGGGATGGTGACGCCGTTCTGCGCTCCCAGTTCGCGCGCCCACATGCCGGCGCAATTGACGACGATGTCGGCCTCGATCGTGCCTTGCTCTTCGCCTTGCGCCCAGGACACGCCGCTGACGCGGCCGGCCCTGGTATGGACCTTGGTGACCTTCACATTCTCGACGATGGTGGCGCCGCGCTGGCGCGCGCCCTTGGCCAGCGCCATGGCGATGTTTGCGGGGTCGCACTGGCCGTCGAGCGGCAGATGCACGGCGCCGACGACGTCCGAGACATTCAGATGCGGATACATCTGCTTGACTTCATTGGGAGAAATCTCGCGGACATCGACATCGAAGGCACGCGCCAGCGATGCTTGCCTGTAGATCTCGTGCTTGCGCTCCTCGGTCAGCGCCACGGTGATCGAACCGACCTGGCGCATGCCGGTGCCGACCTCGGTCTCGGCTTCCAGCTTGACGTAGAGGTCGGCGGAATATTTCGCCAGCCGGGTCATGTTCTGCGAGCCGCGCAACTGGCCGATCAGGCCGGCGGCATGCCATGTCGTGCCTGACGTCAGCTGCTTGCGCTCCAGAAGCACGATGTCGGTCCAGCCGAGTTTGGCCAGGTGATAGGCGACGGAGCAGCCGGAAACGCCGCCACCGATGATGACCGCTCTTGCTTTGGCGGGAATGGCTTTGGCGGTCATGCGGCCTCGCGGCGGTAGCTGGAAGCGAAACGGCGCAGCCGGAGCGCTGCTTCTTGCAGCATAGGTTCGGGCTGGCAGAGGCTGATGCGGATATGGCCTTCTGGCACGGGGGTGAAGTGGCGCCCTGCGTCACATTCACCTGTCGCCTGCAACGACGATAGTGCGCCTTGATGGGCATTTTCTAAGCCGACCACCCGCTGCCTATTCATGGAGCGACATCCACAAGTTGATGCCCCCTCCGCAGAACGATGCGCAGGGTTTGTCACATCGAAATTGGGCCGCTCTACCACCGAGTTCCCACCTACCTCCGATGCAGAGTTGCCTGGGCATGCTTGTCCTCCGTTAGCGCGACGTTCATTGTTGGTCAGATTAGGCGTCTCTGACCCAACCCATGCGATAAACTCGACCCGTTTGACTGCCCTCTGCGCTCTTGACGTAGCCGAGCGCCACCTCGCTCGCCGGCACCGCCGCGGTGCCAGGAAAGAAGTCGCCGTAGAGCTGAACCGACTCCTGTACGAGAGTCGGACTGACCAGATTGATCCGCAGCCCCCGCCCAAGCTCGATTGCCGCGCTGCGTACAAAACCGTCTAACGCGCCATTGACCAGGGCGGACGAGCTTCCCTGCCGGATGGGATCTTCGTTGGTTAGACCCGAGGTCAAGGTAAATGATCCGTGGTCGCGGATACGCTTGAGACCCTTCGCTACGAGATTGACCTGCCCCATCAACTTACTGCGCAGCCCGATTTCGAACTGTTCATTCGTGAATTGGTTCAGCGGGGCGTAGTGCACGGCCCCTGCTGTGCAGATCAACGCGTCAAATGCACCGATCTTGTCGAATAATTGGTCGATAGAGTTCGGCTCGGCGATGTCGACGTTGAATAAGCCGCTAGTTCGCCCGACTCCTATAATGTTGTGCCGCTTGCCAAGTTCGGCCGCTACGGCCGACCCGACAATCCCAGTCGAACCAACCAGGACAATTCGCATAGGGACTCCCCTGGATATCCTGACGGCTAGGAGGCGACCTCAAACAGCGGGGCAAGTGCGGCGCGAAGCGCCATGTCCTGGTCCGCCGAGAGTTTTGCCAATGGCTTGCGGACATTCCCGGTTCCGAGGCCGCGCAGTTGCGCGGCTCTCAGAACAGAAGGCGTATATGGTGCCCGCCAGATAAAAAGCAACGAGGGCAGCATCCGCTGCCAAAGTGCCAGAGCCCTCTCCAAATCCTTCGCTGCCACAAGGTTGTACAATTCGACAGCCTCAAGAGGCATGTAGTTTGCTGCGCCCCAGATAACACCGCGCGCGCCTGCCATCAGCGCATAGAGGGTTGTTGTATCGCAACCATTTAGCACCTTGCCTCCCGTCTGCAGATACTCCTGATGCACGGTGAAGTCGCCGGCACTATCTTTGATGTAATTGAAATGCTTGAGACCGCTCAGTCGATCAAAAAGGCGTGGCGAAACCGCGATCCCGGTAGCCTGCGGGATGTTGTAGCCCACAATATCCACGCCAACCGCCGCGTCGATTTCCCTGTAGAAATTGAAAATTCCATCCTCGTCTGACGGACCTTCGAGATACGGCGGCAAAATCATCAGCGCGTCCGCGCCGACCGATTCAGCTTGCTGTGACCGCCGTATGACTTCGTCCATATTCAGGGCCGAGGTCTGGCAGACAACGTTGCAGCGTCCTGCGATGCGCTTCGCCCCGAGCTCGTAGAGCCGATTGCATTCGGACTCGGTCAGGTAAGGGTGCTGGCCTGTACCTGCCCCAAGAACCAAGCCGTGAACTCCCGCCGATACGTATTTTTCGATCAACTCTTCGAAGAGGCCGTAATCGATCGCACCGGTAGGTTCGAACGGTGTCTGCATTGCAAGATTGATGCCCTTCAGGTCCGCCATTGCCGTTCCTCTTATTGCTAGACTTCCGCGCCTGCCTGCCTGAAACGAAGAGCGGTCACGAACCGGACGCCCATTGATGTGACAAGTCTCGGATAAGTCCTGCTCGGAGCGGCCCGCGTCTTCAGGATATCGATCACAGCCGAAGATTGCCCCGTGGCCAGTTCGGCGACAGCCTTGCCAAAGGCAGCCCCTCGAGCGACGCCGGTTCCATTACAGAAGGCGGCACCATAGACGTCGTGCGCCAACTCGCCGAAGACCATGCCGCCATTTTGCGCGAGCGTAAGCAGACCACCCCAGCTGGCCTCAAAGCCGATTGACGAAAGCCCGGGCCATCGGCGGTCAAATGCTACCTGCTGCTGGGTCCGCGCCCTAAGGACATCTTGTTTGGTTGTTTTGAAATTAGTCGCATACGAGTAAACGTTTCTAAGGAAAAGACGGTTGTCTATAGTACGTCGCACCGTCGTCCCAAAGCTATCGGCCGGAATAAGCCCATATGTTCGCTTGTTGCCCACGTTGGAAAGCTCGCTCTCAGTGAGCTGTCTGGTCATGCTCGCGAACGTGTAGAGTGGTATGGCTCGGTTTTCGAAGAAGCCAAATCTCGTCAGATAACCCGATGCGCAGATGATGACCTTCGAAGCCCTGATTGTTCCAGCAGGCGTCTCGCAGATGTGCTTCGGCGCACCGAACTGGACCGCCACAATGGCGGTGTTTTCATGGATGGTAACGTTCTCGGGGAGGCTGTTTACGGCGTTCTTGAGATACTTCGCAGGCTGGACCAGAATCGTGCCAGGGTGATGCAAAGCTTTGACGTAGTGCTTACTGCCGGTGATCGACTGAATTTCAGGGGCTTCAACCCAGCTGTACTTCTGTCCAAGCTTATCGAGCGCCTCCGAAAAGCGGTGTAGATCGGCAACGCCGTGAGACGTGGCCGCGCTGTGGTATTTCCCCTGCGGGTCCCAATCACAGTCTACCCCATGCTCCTCGACGGCGGTTCGAATGTAGGCGATGCCCTCAAGGTTGACGTACAGCTCTTCCTTGTTTCCCCTAATGTCTTCAACGAAGTCGCGTTTTCGGGGATTGTGCGCGAGATCGATGACGAAGCCCATGCACCGCCCCGATGCATTGTCCCCGATACGTCCGGCGTCGACGAGGATTACCGAAGACTGGGGGTTGAGTTCGGCAAATCGGCGGGCCGCGTGAAGCCCCATCCAGCCGCCGCCAATGACCAGGCAATCGCATGTGACATCGCCTTGCTGCGGCACTAAGGGTAGCTCCGGTCCCGACGTGCGGTACCACCCTGAGACTGTTGGCTCCGGATGCGGTGCTTGGACGACAATACGCTCTCTTGTCTTTGTTTGATTCAAAGAGTTCACTGCCAACTCGCTCGGTGAAGGCGGCCGGTGGGTAGTGCACCGCTCGCTCTGGCTTGTTCCTGTTTCGAATAAACGATGTGTCGTTCGTCTCGTAGACGGAAAATATGCGGTCTGATATAGACCTGCTTCATGTCCAAGCTTCGCAATCTTGTCCCATCGACGCATTCGCTTTTCGTCTTCGAAGCGGCGGCCCGAACGCTGAGTTTCAAGAACGCGGCCAGCGAACTCAACGTGACGCAGCCAAGTATCTCGCATTCGATCAAAATGTTCGAAAAGCATTGCGGGACGGCACTCTTTGTCCGAGACAATCGGGGAGTGCAGCTGACCGAGCCCGGCAGGCAGCTCTACGATGAGGTGCGCAACAGCTTCCGCCGTCTGGAACAGCGGCTTGAGACCATCACTGATCGCGGAACGAAGTACATAACTTTCGCAGCTTCGACATCTCTGGCGGCACATTGGCTCGCGCCTCAACTCTATCATTTCCAGGAAGAGCATCCGGACGTCAGGATCAAGGTGGTCGCCACCGACCGCGATGTCGAGCCAGATCATGAGATCGACGTGACGGTTTGGGTGCGGCCCCGGAATTTTGAAAGGGCCAACAGCTGGTTCGTTTGCGACGAGATCATCTTTCCCGTCTGCTCACCGGCATATCTTCTGTCGCACCCCGCTCCCCAAGCCGTCGAAGATCTGATCCACCATCAACTGATTCATTCGTCCGATGCTTTTCGCAAGCGCCTGGATTGGCCCGAATGGGTCGAGTTGGCAGGCGGCGATGCCAGCGACATCAAGCCCAATATCGTGTTCAATGACTACCAGCTAACGCTTCAAGCGGCTCTGGCTGGTGAAGGAATAGCATTGGGGTGGTCCCTTACCGCCCAGCAGTTGCTCGACAACCGCCTCCTGGTCAAGCCATTGCCAACCCAAATCCAGACCGACAGGGCCTTCTTTCTGTTGGCCAGCGAGGATGCCAGCAAGAACAAGAGATGCAAGATTTTGGTTGACTGGTTTCTCGTCCAGTCTGAAGAACTCCGCCCGTGACCTGAATTGCCCCTCACCCTATCCGCCTCTGGATATAAACTGGATTTAAGACAAGCGAAAGCTTTTGCGCATTCTCAGGACAATTGCCGGCGCCTATCATCAGCGCGAGATTAAGCTAGGGTCCGCCCCTATTGGACGGCCGGGCCACTGATGTTTGACGCGGGATGCGGGTCATTCCGCTGAGGGTGACGCGATGATGGACACTGATATTCCCGCAATCCGGCGCCGCACAGGCCAGTCTTCCGGTTCCCAGATTCACCTGCGGGAATAGTGGCTGGCAGCCTGAAAATCAACTCCCAAGGCTTCGAACCGGAAGCCTGATCGGTGCCCCATCGAGATGGGGCGCCGACCTCCTTTGAATTGAGCATCAGGTGAACCAACATGGCTGACGAAGAGATCATCCTTTCCGAGCTGTCCGACGAGGAACTCGTGCAGCAGATGCACGACGACCTTTATGACGGGCTGAAGGAAGAAATTGAGGAAGGCACGGCCATCCTGCTGGAGCGCGGCTGGGCGCCCTACAAGGTGCTCACCGAGGCGCTGGTCGAAGGCATGCGCATCGTCGGCGAGGATTTTCGCGACGGTATCCTGTTTGTTCCGGAAGTGCTGCTGTCGGCCAATGCGATGAAGGCCGGCATGTTCATCCTGCGCCCGCTGCTTATCGCCACCGGCGCGCCAAAGCAGGGCAAGATGGTGATCGGCACCGTCAAGGGCGACATCCACGACAT
>NZ_RZTB01000193.1:0-6020 GCF_003997735.1 Mesorhizobium sp. M7A.F.Ca.MR.148.00.0.0
CCAGCATACCTTGGATGAGTGAAATTGACGGAGAATAGTCGGGGCACATGACCGGCCCCAATATCACCGTCGGGTTTACTGCTGTAAGCTCTGGCCCACCTTTTCGCCTCACAAAATCCCAGGCATCTTTTTCGGCTAGACGTCTTCGATCTGACGTAGGCGGTAAGAGTGGGAATGCTCAAGTCACTCCAATCGGCCTCAGTGAGTTCAGCGGTGTCCATTTGGCGAGCGTAACTCATGGTAACGAATGACGATGTGATCACCAGCCGTTTAACCTTCGCTTCATGTGCTGCTCGCAACACTCGTAGTGTGCCAGATCTGGCGATGCCGATGGTGTCAATATTGCCATCCTTTTGTCCAACGGAAAATGGAGAGGCGACATGTAGCACGTAGGAGCTACCGGCGGCGGCATCATCCCAACCGGGATCGGCACTCAAATCTGCCTCGATGAAGGAAAGAGAAGCGCCAATTGATGATGCGCCCATCTGCTCGAGTGTACGACGAACTTCTGGTTCGCGTGTCAGCGAGCGTACAGTGCATCTAACCCGATATCCAAGATCGAGCAGCCGCAAAATACAGTACATACCGAGGAAGCCGGAACCTCCCGTAACCAGCACTTGTTGGGATTGCGTAGAACGTTTGAGAGGTCTGATCATCGGCATCTGAAGTTGCGGGATCTCCATTTGAGCACTGATTCGATAGCCGACCACGCCCTTTCCCGATACGCACCGCGGGTATTCTCCAAACGCTCGCTTAGAAGCAGGGCCAAAGATTTGTTGCCCTTCGCCGCTCGAATATTAGCAACCTCTTGACGATCGCCAGCCGCGCTCCAGAATCCCTCACATGGTGCGGGAACAGACTGGCATCGACTTTGGCCACGAGGTGACGATAGGCGTCACCCATCTGGAACTGCTCGACGACCGTCGGGCCAGCGTCGGCGTTGCGACCTACAACTTCCTCTTCTCGATCGACACGCCGAAGAAGGCAACGGCGCCGGACAAGTTGAACCCCATCGGACACGCCCCGCCGGTTGACAATGAAGATGGCAAGGCCACGGTCGGCGGTTTGGTCACGGCGGAATTTGGCCCCCATCAGAGGATGGAAAGGTGCCGCGCCGGTGCTCTGCTATGAGAAAATCCGGGACTGAGAATCTCGTCACGGCCATCAAGAGCCCCCGCCATGCACCCTCGAAAGACCACCCAGAGCAGTTCGAGATTTTCCCCGACTACGGCTCGACGATCAACAAGCGCCACATGGTAGCGGCAGCGGTCGTGACAGTCCCGCTCCTGTTCGGTGTCGCCGGACTTGCTATTCGTTATGCCGCTGTTGCTTCAACGTTGGCGGAACCAGGCTTCGAGTCTTATGCTCGTGCGCTCTGCCGATGGGATTGCCACTGGTATCTGGATATTTCCGAACGCGGCTACGAGCGCTTTCCCATCCCAAACCAAAGCAACGTCGGACGATGGGGCTTCTTTCCATTCTATCCGATGCTGGTAGCGGTGATCCGGGCGATTTTCCCCTTCGCCACGATACTGGTCGCGACGATCACTTCGATTGCATGCAGCTACGCCGCGTGTCTGGTGGCATGGCCGCTGTTGGAGAAGAACATGCGGGCCTATGTACTGTACTGCGCTTTTCTGCTTAGCGGCCCGTTCTCCTTCCACTTCACAACTTTCCTTTCCGAACCTCTTTTCGTGCTCCTGACCTCGATTGTCTTCCTGGCACTCAAACGCTCCAGCTATCCCGTCGCTGGCGTCTCGTCAGCGCTCCTCTCGGCAACGAGGCTCGTTGGGGTCCTTGTCGTCTTTGCGACCGTCATTCAAATGTTCCAGCAGCATCGCGAACGGGGCGGCTCACCACTCTCCTTTCCGCGTTGGGTGCTCGGTCGACCGGATCAGCTCGTCGCTATCTTTATCTCGCCTGCCGGCTTGTTTGCCTACATCCTGTTTTTGTATGTCACTGTCGGCGACGGCTTTGCGTTTCTGCACGTCCAACGCGCCTTTGGACGAGTGGCTGGGAACCCGCTCCTGTTTCTATGGGACGGACTCTCAGCATTTCCCAAGACCGGGTGGCTGCCCACGGCGCCGCAATGGAGTGCGCTCGCAGCGATCGTCGGGCTGGCGCTATCAGTCGTGCTGGTGGCTCGCAAGCAATATGGCGCTGGGGTCTTCTGCGCGATCTGCATTCTCGTGCCATTGATAACGAATCTGGCCTCCATGGTCAGATACGTCATTGGGCTGGCGCCTCTGATAATGTTGATGGCCGTCCTGTTGTCGGCGTCGAAACTGACCTGGCTCGCCGCTTTGGTTCTCTTCCTGGTCGCCTGCTATTTCATGACGGTGGCATGGATTGGGGGCTACCTTGCTTTGGTCTGACACCCTCAACCCCCATGGACGCGCTATCTCGCTTGGCGCTTACGCGCTCGCCGCGGTTCTGGCCGTGTCCGAACTCGCCATCCTTGCGCTGGCTCTCCATCCGAATGTCCACGCCGACTATCGTGCCTATTACATCGACCGCACGACGACATGCCTCAACCGCGATGCCATTGGCAGCTACTCACTCGGCCAGACAGTGTCCTTCCGGTCCGATGGCGCCAAACGGGTTGCCGGCATGAAAGTTTGTGGCTGGTCGGGGCCGGCAGCCGACGGCACGCATTCGCTGGGCGAGACCTCGCGGCTTCGCCTGCAGATACCGCCGCTTCGCGACGGTCTCAAGGCAACGCTACAAATGGCCGCTGTCATTCGTCCGCCACAGATGACGCAGAGGGTAATAATCTCGGTGCATGGCGTGTCCGTGCATAAGGTCACACTGTCGGGCAAGCAACCGATAACCGTCTCGTTCGTCATTCCGCACGCAGCTTTTTCGGACGCCAGCACGTTCGAAATGACCTTTGACTATCTCGACGGGATCCCGCCCAGCCAGGCCGCCAGCGACATTTACAAGCGCTCCATCAAATTGGTGTCGTTTCGACTGGACGCCATTTAGAGCATTATTGCCTCTGGCGGGAGCGATTGCCGTGCCGACCGGGAATGCGTCCGGCAAAAACCCACCGGTCAAGCACGAAGAAATTGATGCCGGGGACAAGCAAGCACGTAATCAGCACGGGAATGATGAGCGGCAAGCCCAGCTTTACCGTCAGCAACGCCGGCGCCCCATAGGCAATGGCCAAGCCTGTTGCCCCCAGCAGGAGAAAACGCGGAGCTTCAGTTCGATGCGATCGGCCCGACACGAACGTCAGGGATTTGTGAGCTAGATACGAAAACAGGGTGGCTGCGGCATATGCCCCAAGCGAGGCATGGATGGGCGTTAAACCGAGCCATTCCGATTTGGAAAAAGCAGCAACCAAAGCGGCATACAGAAGTGTGGCAGCGATGCCGACCAGGCCGAAGCGTGCCAGTAGCTTCAGGGAGTCGTCGCCGGCAGGCCGATGCTCATGCATGCGCACTACACGCATACTGTGCCCCCAGCGGCAGGGGGGCGAGCGCGCGCTCGACTTTTCGGGCCAAGGACCTGCCCGACGGCAGCAGCAGGAAGTGCTCGGATCGGATGTTGCTGAAGCCTGCTTCTTGAAGGAGGGACGCTGTTTTGGCTGCGCTGAGCAGCACCGCGTCATGGTCGAAGGGACACCGGAACACAGCCAGACGCGTCAGCGGGTTATAGGGATTGTGCTCGATGATGCAGGCGACACCGCCCGGGCGCACGACGCGCCGCATCTCGCGCATGAACCCGAGCCAGGAAGCTGGCGGTACATGATGGACGACGCAGCTGCCGAAGGCCAGATCAAAGACCCCATTGTCGTATGGCAGGTTCAGGCTGGTGCAGGCCCTGTATGTGACGCTCGGATTTTCCTGCCTCGCACGCAGGATCGATTCCTGCGAGATGTCGCAGCCGTCCAGGGACTCGAAGACGCCTTTGAGATAGGGATGGAGCGCACCTACGCCGCAGCCGACATCAAGCGCCCGCACATCCGAGCCGGCATGACGAAGCACCCGCTCGACCACAACGCGTCGCAGCAACTCGGCCTTCGCCATGAGAAAGAAGTCGTGCTTAAGCCCTGAAAAGCGGATCGATCCCTGGACCGTCTCACCATAATTGAATCTATAGCTGTCGAAGGGTTCGGACATTGGCCGGGACTCCAATCCGGGATTTTCGAGGCGGGCGGCGGCTCTTGCCGGGGACGGCAGACATGGCCCGGTCGAAGCCGGTGAGGCGATCGATCACGTAAAGCGGGCGCCGTTTTACTTCGGCGTGGATGCTGCCGACATACAATCCGACCACGCCGGTCATGAAGAGGTTGATGCCGCACAGGAGCGACACGATCATCACGGTGGATGTCCAGCCGGCAACAATGCCGGTTTCAAAGGCCCAGGCGTAGATGGCGTAGGCACCAAAGGCTATGGCCAGCGCAGAAATGGCCAAGCCACCCCAGAGCGCCAGGCGCAGCGGCTGCTCCGAGAAGCTGACGATGGCGTGCACAGCAAGATGCACCATCTTCCAGAATGGGTATTTGGTCTGGCCATGGGCTCGTGCCGGGCGCTCGAAAGGCACCGACGCCTGCTTGAATCCCATCCAGCCAAACATGCCCCTGACGAAGCGATCCTGTTCGGGCATCTGCCTGAAAGTTCTCAGCGCTTTGGGACCGACCAACCGGAAATCTCCAACGTCGCGCGGAATGTCAACGGTCGTCATCCTTTCCAGCAAGCGATAGAAGAGACTTGCCGTGAAGCGCTTGAACCAGGATTCGCCCTCGCGTTTGACGCGCCGGGCATAGACAATTTCGAAACCTTCCTTCCACTTCGCCACCAGATCGAGAACCACCTCGGGTGGGTCTTGGAGATCGGCATCCATGACGATGACGGCATCCCCCTGGGCGGCGTCCATACCGGCTGTGATTGCTATCTGGTGCCCAAAATTGCGGGAAAGCTCGATTAGCCGAAAACGAGGCTCGGCGGCGACCACACGCCGAAGGTAAGTGACGCTGCCATCGCTGCTTCCGTCATCGACGAAAATAGCCTCTGTCTCACCGTCCAGCTGGTGGATTAGCAACCTGATCCGCTCGATCAGACGAGGCAGCACTTGTTCCTCGTTGTATATCGGCAGAACCAGCGAGTAGCGCAGCGACACGTTCGCTCTCATCCCGGCACTTTGGATTACAGAGGCCTCCATGCCGATCAAATGAAACGCCAGCCTCAAAGTTCCATAAGGCATTACTAATTTAATTAGTTGTTGCAGGCGGGTGGCGAGCTGTTCGTTCTGAACGGCTTCGGTCTGATTTGGGATGAGATATCGTTTCGCGCGCCGGCGGAGCAATGCGCTGTTTCGCAATCATTGTCGGGCAAGTGGCCGCCTTGCCAGCTCTTGTCAGCGCGTCGGCGCGCGATAATTTTTGAGGGGAAGGGACTTCGACCAAAGGAGCCGACGATGGAACACCAAACTTTAAGCCAACTGCAGACAATTGCAGAAGTAGAACCCCTGTCGACATACCCGATCATGACCCGGCAACAGCGCATTGAGCGCTGGGCAGAGTTGCTGGAACAACATCCCGAGCGACGCCTGACAGCGCTTACCGGCACTGAGTATCTGAAGCGGGAAGCTCGCGACGCAGCGCGCGGTGAGGGCTCGCCAATTACTGTGGCCTTCGAGGACCCGCTACTGCGTGCGTTAGGCCTGAAGGATGACACCTATGGGGCAGCAAAGCGCTTCTTCGAACTGTCTGACGGGGAGTTGCATGACATCCTCTGCAGTTGCCATGTCGGAACCACGTTCAGAGGGCAGTGGGCTGCCGCTAGAGTCCGCCGGGCAATCGGAGGGAACAGGTTTCTTAAGTGGCTTAGAGAGAGAATGTGGCACTGAGGTCGCCAAGGACGGCGATTGAAGCTCGTTTCAAGCGAGGTGGATTAACGATTGGGGCGCCAGTGGAGCGCCGTGTTGACGACGGGGGTCGGCGCCTGTCCCACGGGGCTGCGCAGACGGGTGGGGCGCTCCTCGGTCCCAGTTTACTCGCGGTGCGTTCCAGCATG
>NZ_RZTB01000194.1:0-5953 GCF_003997735.1 Mesorhizobium sp. M7A.F.Ca.MR.148.00.0.0
GCGTGACCGCCAAGGTGCGGCGCACAGAAAAGCAGACGGCCAACGGCGCGATCGGAACGCTGGTCAAGGATCCGAAGACCGGCGAATACCGACTGGCCAAGGACTGACCATCATTTCGCTTACATCAAACGCAGTGGACACCGCTTTCGGTGTGCGCACTTGGCCTGCGTACGCCAAGATCAATCTTGCGCTGCATGTCACAGGCAGGCGCCCTGACGGCTATCATCTGATCGAAAGCCTGGCGGTATTCACGCGTTTCGGCGACAGGGTCGAAATCGCACTCGCCGACAGCGATGAGTTTGCCGTGTCCGGCCGCTACGCGCCGGAAGTTCCTCTCGACGCCAGCAATCTGGTGCTCAAGGCGCGCGATGCCCTGCGGCAGACAGCCGGGCACGAGAGAACACCGCCGGTCGCCATCCGGCTGGAAAAGAACCTGCCGGTTGCCTCCGGCGTCGGCGGTGGTTCGAGCGACGCGGCGACCGTGCTGCGCGGGCTGGTGGAGACATGGGCGCTGGACATCGATGGCGCAGAGCTGGCGCGAATCGGCCTTTCGCTTGGCGCCGATGTGCCGATGTGCCTGGTGGCAAAGCCGCTGGTGGCGCGCGGCATCGGGGATGAACTGTCGATGGTGCCGGACTTTTCGGCGCTTGGCCTGGTGCTGGTCAATCCCGGCACGCCGGTCTCGACGGCCGAGGTGTTCGCGGCGCTTTCGCGTCGTGACAACGAAGCCTTGCCGCCGCTGCCGCGCGGCATCGATTTCCACAGCCTGCGCAACTGGCTGGAGATCACCCGCAACGATCTCGAGCCGGCAGCGCTGGCGATGCAGCCCGCCATCGGCAGGGCACTTTCCTGGCTGAACAAGGCCGGATCGGGACCGGCAAGGTCGCCAAGCGGGCGGCCGCCGAAATTCGCGGCCGCCAGCCCGACTGGTTCGTTGCCGCGACGCGCAGCATCGCATCGGAGGGCGCAGATGGCCAGAATTGACGAGAGCCGCTCCTTCATTCCCGTGCGCATCGCGGTGCTGACCGTTTCAGATACGCGCAGCCTCCCCGACGACAAATCCGGCCAGACGCTGGCCGACCGCATCACCGAGGCCGGCCACATCCTGGCGGCCCGCGATATCGTCACCGACGACCGCGAGAAAATCCGCGACACGGTTCTGGCGTGGTCACAGGACAAGAATATCGATGTCGTCATCACCACCGGCGGCACCGGCTTCACAGGCCGTGACGTGACGCCGGACGCGCTGGAGCCGATCTTCGAAAAGCGCATGGATGGCTTTTCGGAAGTGTTCCACCGGATTTCCTACGACAAGATCGGCACCTCGACGATCCAGAGCCGGGCGACCGGCGGCGTCGTCAACGCAACCTTCGTCTTCGTGCTGCCGGGTTCGCCAGGCGCCTGCAAGGACGCGTGGGACGGCATCCTGAAAGCGCAGCTCGACTACCGGCACACGCCATGCAACTTCGTCGAGATCATGCCGCGCCTGGACGAGCATTTGCGGCGCGGCAAATCGGCTCCGTAAAAGCCGAGGCAAAGCGCCGGTTCCACGCCGCGTTCGCCAGGCAAAACAGCACCGACGCCTTTGAAACCCCATTCCAAACCGGACCTCGGAAAAGTACCTTGTCTGAAGGCGATCATCGCCGTTCACGACAAGGCAGCTACGATGACCGTGCACACCGGTGGATGCCATTGCGGCAACATACGCCTTGAATTTTCAACCGAGCTCGAGCCACCGCAAACCGAAGTTCGCGCTTGCCAATGCTCGTTCTGTGTCAGACATGGTTCGCGCGCCGTTGCCGATCCGAATGGCAGACTGGTCATCTCGGTCAAGGACGAGACGCAATTGCGGAGATATCAGTTCGGGCTGAGGACGGCCGACTATCTGATCTGCCGGCGGTGCGGTGTCTACGTCGCCGCAATCGCCAGAGATGACGATGCAATCGCCAGAGATGACGATGCAAGGGCGATCGTCATCATCAACGCCCTGGACGACCGCGAGCGGTTCAACCAGGAGCCGGTCCGCGTCGACTTCGATACGGAAAACAGGGCGCAGCGCCAAGCCAGACGCCGCACACGCTGGACACCTGTCGAGATGAGCTTCGGATAGGCAGCTCTCAGCGGATAACCGGCTCGCCATGAAACCGTCGGCGCGACGGCGGCGATACGCCGAAGCCGACTTCCATCATCAGTCGCGGCGTGCGTGCCGGCACGGTGCCCATATGAAAGCCAAAGGGGTCCTCGACGAAGCCGAGACCGGCCTCGCCGGTCAACGTCACCGGGCTTTGCTCGCCATAGACATCCAGCACCTGTTGCGCGGGATGGCCAACCAGAAGCGTGAGCTGATGCTTGAGGCTGCGGCGCTTGTGGCTGCCCCTGACATAGACATGCGGACCGGTGTCGGCGTCGACCGGCTTGAGGTAGAAGAAGAATTTCAGCATGCGCCAATCATCGAGGTCGAAATGATACTTGCCAAGCGAGGCGAGGTTCTTGTCGGCATCGGAAGCGGCACCCGTGGGAAAACTCCACCAGACGCGCGTCGTGATCAGTTTTGCCTGACCGCCGAGATAGTGCGCGGCAATATCCAGAAGCAGCGGATCGCGCTGGATGGCAAGCGCCGCCGGGCAGTCGAGGATGCGCTCGAAAAAATGCCCGCTGAGCAGCGAGCGGCCAAGGCGTTTCTCGGCCTCGGCATGTTCCCCCGGCATGAATTCGAGACGGCGGTCGAAATTGCCGAAGCAAGGCGTGCGCCCGGCGAAGTCGGCGATCTCTTCATGGATATCAGGCGGCAGGACCAGGCCTGAGAACAGCCCGTCGGAGCGCAACGCATCGACGACCGCTCCCCGTTCGACACCGGCAAACATCGTATCCCCGGCATTGGCGACCGGGCGGGCGCGTTTTGCGCCCAGCCAATGCATGCGGCGTCCGGGCATTGTGCGCGCCAACACGAACATCGGCAGCCAGGCAGGGTTCTCCCGCAGGTCCGTCAGATAGGTTGGAATACGTACGGCGATGCGCCGCAGCAGGCTGCCGTTGCGCGCAATGGCCTCGAGACTGGCCGCGCCGGATGTGTCGGGGGTTGAAAGCTTCATTGGGTCCTCGGCTATGAGAGCACCACCGATGCCGCATCGGTGCTCGCCTCTCGGCATGTCCCAAACCCAATTCCCGCTTGAACGGAAGCTAACCCCGCGTCAGATTTTGTGCAATGCACAATGACCTGAGCAACTGCAAAAATCACGTCGAGGAGCGGCGCTCCTGCTTGGCCGGCGCCATCCAGATCTCAGCGTCGAGCCGCTTCGTCGCGAGGCCGCGGGCGATGGCCTCGGCACTGCCGGCGCTCTTTGCCGCGGCAGCCGCCTGACGCTTGCTGATCAGCAAGCCGTCGGCCAAGGCGCGGTTTCCCGAAAAGACCCGGGCCAGGAATGGCGTGCGACTGGCTCGCGTGAGCGAAAACCGTGCCGCCATGGTCTGCCTGGCCGTGTGGGCGACAACTTCATCGATCCAGCCCTCCACCAGCCGCGCGCCCGGCTCCAGGAGCAGCAACCAATCCCCCTTGGCCTGGCGAATGCCGGCAGCGACACCGCCCGTCACGTACTGACAGCCGGCATGCTCGGCCACATGATGCGTCTGATCGGTAGAGCCTGTGTCGCAAACGATGACTTCACGCACCACGCCTTCGACCGCGCCGCCAATCAGCGAGGCGAGCGTGCGGGCTAGGCCCTCCTCGTCATTGCGGGTTTCGATGAGAACACTGAGCATCCTTAGCCGAATAGCGGAAAGCGCCGGACAGCGCCAGTTTTTGCATCGCACCATCGAAAGTTCTTGCTTTGTTCTCTTCAACGAAATAGGAATAATTTCATGAGCAGAGCGATTCGACACAACATGGACAGTCCCTGGGAGCGGGCGAAGATGGAACAGATCGTGCGCGCCGACATTGCGGCTTTCGGAGCAGGAAGAGCCGAGATGGCCAACGCGATGGTCGAGCAGAGCGGCCTGCGTGTCCGCCCGGACCGCAACCGCGGCAGGTCGGCTGGCATCAATCCGTCCGGCCGGTTCGAGCCGGTCAGCCGGCACGTGTTCGACGATGGCTGGAATTCGCTGGAGGAACTGCCACCCTTCAAGACCGAAGTGCAGGTAGAGAAGCCGCGCACCATCATCACCCGCAACGAATCGCCCGACATTTCCTTCGACCGTTCCATCAACCCCTATCGCGGCTGCGAGCATGGCTGCGTCTATTGCTTTGCCCGCCCGACGCACGCGTTCATGGGCCTGTCGCCGGGTCTGGATTTCGAATCGAAGCTGTTCGCCAAGCCTGATGCGGCGCGCTTGCTCGACAAGGAGCTTTCGAAGGACAGCTATCAGCCGCGCACCATCGCCATCGGCACCAACACGGACCCCTACCAGCCGATCGAGAAGCAATACCGGATCATGCGCGAAATCCTCGAAGTGCTGGAAGCGCGCGGCCATCCGGTCGGCATCGTGACAAAGTCCGCTCTGGTGACGCGCGATATGGATATCCTGTCGCGCATGGCCGAACGCGGGCTCGCCAAGGTGGCGCTGTCGGTGACGACGCTCGACCGCATGCTGGCGCGCACCATGGAGCCGCGCGCGTCGACGCCGACCAAGCGGCTGGAAGCGATCCGGCAGCTTTCGGATGCCGGCATTCCGGCGTCGGTCATGGTGGCGCCGATCATTCCGGGCCTGACCGATCCGGAGATGGAACGCATCCTCGATTCCGCACGTGCGGCGGGCGCGCGTGAAGCGGGTTATGTGATCCTGCGGCTGCCGCTGGAGGTCAGCCCGATCTTCAAGGACTGGCTGCTGCGCCATTATCCCGACCGTTACCGCCATGTGATGTCGCTGGTCCGCTCGATGCGCGACGGCAAGGACTACGATTCGGAATGGGGCAAGCGCATGAAGGGCGCCGGTCCCTATGCCTGGCAGATCGGCCGGCGCTTCGAGATCACAGCCAAGCGGCTCGGCCTCAATGCCGAACGGCGCACGCTGCGGACCGATCAGTTCGTTGCCGCCGGGAAAGACCAGGTGCAGCTGACGCTGCTTTGAAGAGACAATTCGTCGCGGTGGTTTGATCCGTCGCGCACCAGAATCCCGTCCGGCCTGCCCCGGCCTGCAGACGGTGCCCTCCCGGTCCGGCGCCCCACCCGACCCGGAGGGACTTGCGGAGAATCGGAGCCGATGCGAACCTCGCCGCAACATGGCTCGCGCGCGTTCTGATTCTCCGCCTCTCTTTGAGATCATCGAGAAGCCCGACTTCTCCTTCGAGACGAAGGCGATGGCGGAGGGCCTGTGGCCGGTTGCCGGGATGGACGAGGCCGGCCGTGGCCCCCTGGCCGGGCCGGTAGTCGCCGCGGCCGTGGTGCTCGATCCCGCCAACATTCCCGACGGCCTCGACGATTCCAAGCGCCTCAGCCATCTGCAGCGTGAAGCCTTGTTCCTGCGAATTCTCGGCTCTGCGCAGGCGGTCTCAATGGCCTCCATCAGTGCCGAGGGTATCGACGGCAGCAACATCCTCAAGGCAAGCCTGGAAGCCATGCGCCGCGCCCTGGTAGGGCTGTCGGTCAGACCGAAGCTCGCCCTTGCCGATGGACGCGACGTGCCGCCTGGCCTGCCTTGTGAAGGGCGCGCGCTGATCAAGGGCGACCAGCGTTCGCAGTCGATCGCCGCCGCCTCGATCGTCGCCAAGGTGATGCGCGATCGCATGATGTGCGGCTGCGGCAACCATCACGATCGCTACGGCTTCGAAGCCCATATGGGCTACGCCACGCTTCGCCATCGCACGGCAATCGAGGCGCATGGCCCGGTGGCGCGGCTGCATCGCGTATCGTTTTCGCCGTTCAGACTGGGTGGGCTGGAAGTGGTCGAGGAAGAGAGCTTCGTCGGAATGGATAGCTGATCTCCCCCCTCGAGGGGGAGATGGCCGGCAGGCCAGAGG
>NZ_RZTB01000195.1:0-5852 GCF_003997735.1 Mesorhizobium sp. M7A.F.Ca.MR.148.00.0.0
AGGCATGGTTCGAACCGCACTCGCCGTCCTGGTGATCGATGAAAACCGCATCCGCGCCGCGATCATCGAGGCGGGATTGCGCGAGGCCGGCCATGAGCGAGTCACCGTCATCCATGACGTGACCGGCATTGCGCGGCGGATCGCCGAGATCGAGCCCGATGTCATCGTCATCGATCTCGAGAATCCGAACCGCGACATGCTGGAAAACATGTTCCAGCTGTCGCGCGCCGTGAAACGGCCGATCGCCATGTTCGTCGACCGCTCCGACCAGGCCTCGATCGAGGCGGCGGTCGATGCCGGCGTTTCGGCCTATGTCGTCGACGGTCTGCGGCAAGAGCGCGTCAAGCCGATCCTCGACATGGCGGTCAGCCGCTTCAACGCTTTTTCGCGCATGGCGCGCGAACTGGAAGAGGTTCGCGGCGAGCTCGAGAGCCGCAAGGTGATCGACCGCGCCAAGGGCATATTGATGAAGTCGCGCGGCCTCTCCGAAGAGGCCGCTTACACGCTGCTGCGCAAGACGGCGATGAACCAGAACCGCAAGATCGGCGACATCGCCCAGAGCCTGGTGACTGCCGCCGGGCTGCTGGGACCGCCAGAGGACGAATGAGCATGGGCGCCGCGCACCAGATCACCGCCGGCTTCATGCCGCTTTTCGACAGCGCCGTGCTGGTCGCGGCCGGGGAGCTTGGCTTTGCCGCACGAGAAGGCATCGACCTCACCCTACACCGCGAGACGTCCTGGGCCAACATCCGCGACCGCATCGCCATCGGTCACTTTCATCTCGCGCATATGCTGGGACCGATGCCGCTCGCCTGCAATCTCGGGGTGACGCCACTCGCTTCGGAAACCATCGTGCCGTTCTCGCTCGGGCTCGGCGGCAATTGCGTCACCGTCTCCAACACCGTCTGGGCCGGAATGGTGGCGCACGGCGCCGAAGCCGATCTTGATCCGGCGCGCGCCGGTGCGGCGTTGCGCGCGCTCATTCGCGAGCGCGCTGCGGCCGGTGGCGACCCGCTGCGCTTCGCCGTGGTGCATCCGCATTCCGGGCACAATTACGAATTGCGCTATTGGCTCGCCGCCTGCGGCATCGATCCGGCGCGCGAAATCGAGATCGTCATCGTGCCGCCGCCCTTCATGGCGGATGCGCTGGCCACCGGCCGCATCGACGGATACTGCGCAGGCGAACCCTGGAACAGTGCTGCGGTTGCCGCCGGCACCGGGCATATCGTCACCGTCAAGGCGCGGATATGGCGTAACAGCCCGGAGAAGGTGATCGGCGTACGCAAGGCGTGGGCAGACGAAAACCCCGAGGCACTGGCGGCGCTGCTGCGTGCGCTGCATCACTCGGCGCGCTGGTGCCAGGATCCGGCCAACCGTGGCGAATTGGCGGCTGTGATGGCGCAGGCCGGCTTTCTCGGTCTGCCGCCGGCCGTGCAGATGCCGATCCTGACCGGTCATCTCCGACTGGGCGGCGGCGCGGAGCGGACCATCGACGACTTCTTCCTCCCGTTCGACAAGGCAGCGAACTTTCCATGGAAGAGCCATGCGCTGTGGTTCTACACGCAGATGGTGCGCTGGGGGCACGTGGCGCACACGCCGGAAAACCTTGCCATCGCCCGCAACTGCTACCGGCCCGACCTCTACCGTTCGGCTCTGAAGCCGCTTGGTGTGGCGCTTCCCGGCGCCAATTCGAAAGTCGAGGGTGCGCTCCAAGTTGCCACCGCGGTCGGCGCGACAGGCGCCGGCCTTGTGCTCGGTCCGGACGGTTTCTTCGACGGCCAGATCTTCGATCCGGACGAGGTCGACGCCTACATTACCGGCCAGAAATCGGCTCGCGCGGAAGCCTGATCATTTCCGCGTCATTCTTGTGCATTGCACAAAAATTGTGCGCGCGATTGCCCGAATGAGCAATCTTTGGCCTTCCGGCTATAGGACCCGGTGCGTCCGAGATCGGCGCGAGTTTCTGATTTAATTGATCTTTTTCACCTCTCTCAAAACTGGCACGGTTCCTGCTTTGAAATAGACAGGCCCTTCGCGGGTCACGGAACAGGCGTCCAATGGCGGGCGCCACAGGCAAAGCTGCCGCTCAGGTTAATGCGCGCTCCCGGTCACCCGGACGCGAAGACCTGGCTGGCGGCTTTTTTGTTTTGATCAACACGCAATCGACGACGCGGATCCCAAGCCGCGCCCAACCGGAGACGACGATGACGAAACGGATCAGGACTGGAACGACCCTCAAGGACATGACGCGCCGCGATTTTCTCGTCAGCAGCGCGATGACGGCCGGCCTGTTCATGGCGGCCCGCAAGCTCTTCCCTTCCGGCGCCTATGCTGCGACCGCCGCTCCGGAGGTCACCGGCGCCAAGCTCGGGTTCATTGCCCTCACCGATGCGGCACCGCTGATGATCGCCAAGGAGAAGGGGCTGTTCGCCAAGTTCGGCATGCCCGATGTCGAGGTGCTCAAGCAGGCCTCCTGGGGTGCGACACGCGACAATCTGATGCTCGGCGGCGCGGCCAACGGCATCGACGGCGCCCATATCCTGACGCCGCTGCCTTACCTCATGCACACGGGCAAGGTGACGCAGAACAACCAGCCGATGCCGATGGCGATCGTGGCGCGGCTCAACTACGACTGCCAAGGCATTTCGGTCGCCCAGGAATATGCCGGCACCGGTGTCGGTCTCGACGCCTCGAAGCTGAAAGATGCTTTTGCCGCCAAGAAGGCGGCCGGTAAGGAAATCAAGGCCGCCATGACCTTCCCAGGCGGCACGCATGATTTGTGGCTGCGCTACTGGCTGGCGGCCGGTGGCATCGATCCCGACAAGGACGTCTCGACCATCGTCGTGCCGCCGCCGCAGATGGTGGCCAACATGAAGGTCGGCAACATGGACGTGTTCTGCGTCGGCGAGCCGTGGAACGAGCAGCTCGTCCATCAGGGCGTCGGTTTCACCGCCGCCACGACGGGCGAATTGTGGAAGGGCCATCCGGAAAAGGCGCTCGGCCTGCGTGCCGAATTCATCGAGAAATACCCGAACGCCACCAAGGCGATCCTGATGGCCGTCATGGAAGCCCAGCAATGGTGCGAGGCCGCTGAGAACAAGGACGAGATGGCCGCCATCATCGGCAAGCGGCAATGGATGAACGTGCCCGTCGCCGACATCATCGGCCGCCTCAAGGGCGACATCAACTACGGCAATGGCCGCGTCGCCAACGGCACCGATCTCTCCATGAAGTTCTGGAAGGGCGGCGTCTCCTATCCTTTCAAGAGCCACGACACGTGGTTCCTCGCCGAGAACATCCGCTGGGGCAAGTTCGCGCCGACCACCGACATCAAGGCGCTGGTCGATCAGGTCAACCGCGAGGATTTGTGGCGCGAAGCGGCCAAGGATCTCGGCGTTGCGGCTGCCGACGTTCCGGCGTCGTCGTCGCGCGGCGTCGAGACCTTCTTCGATGGCAAGATCTTCGATCCGGCCAACCCGTCCGCCTATCTCGATAGCCTGAAGATCAAGGCATCGGCCTGAACCCCTGCGCAAACGGCGCATTGCGCCGTTTGTCGCTCGAATTATCTGCCCCACGGAGTTTTCCCCAGACATGTCGATCCAGACTATCGAGGACACCAAGGTGAAGGCCTTTCCTGCCAAGCCGGCGGAGGTCATCGCCTTCACTGCCAAGGCACGGCGTCGCTTCGAGCCGCTCGCCATCGCCGGCAAACTGGCAAGCGCGCTGGTGCCGCCCATCATCGTGATCGCGCTGATGCTGGTCGTCTGGCAGATCGCCTGTTCGTCGCCGACATCAAGCCTGCCGCCGCCGACCCAGGTGTGGAACGAGGCCTACGATTTGATCGCGCATCCGTTCTTCGACAATGGCCCGCAGGATATCGGTCTGGCATGGCGCGTGCTGATCTCGCTGCAGCGTGTCGCCATCGGCTTCGGCCTGGCGGCGGTCGTCGGCGTCGCGCTCGGCGCGCTGGTCGGCCAGTCGATCTGGGCGATGCGCGGCCTCGACCCGGTGTTCCAGATCCTGCGCACGGTGCCGCCGCTGGCCTGGCTGCCTCTGTCGCTGGCGGCGTTCCGCGATTCCAGCCCGTCGGCGATCTTCGTCATCTTCATCACGTCGATCTGGCCAATCATCATCAACACCGCCGTCGGCGTGCGCAACATCCCCGAGGATTATCGCAACGTCTCGCGCATCCTGCGGCTCAACCAGTTCGAGTTCTTCGTCAAGATCATGGTGCCGGCCGCCGCGCCTTACATCTTTACCGGCCTGAGGATCGGCATCGGCCTGTCCTGGCTCGCCATCGTCGCCGCCGAAATGCTGACCGGCGGCGTCGGTATCGGCTTCTTCATCTGGGACGCGTGGAACTCGTCGCGGCTGCCCGACATCATCGTCGCGCTCGCCTATATCGGCGTCACCGGCTTTTGCCTCGACCGTCTGGTCGCAGCGGTCGGCGCCTTTGTCACCCGCGGCACAACGGCAAAGTGAGGAGAGGGGCGATGACGGCCTATCTGAAACTCGACCATATCGACAAATCCTTCACGCGTGGTGCCCAGGTCAGCGAGGTATTGAAGGACATCAGGCTGACCATCGACAAGGGCGAATTCGTCTCCATCATCGGCCATTCCGGCTGTGGCAAGTCGACCTTGCTCAATCTGATCGCCGGGCTGACCAAGGTGTCCGCCGGCGCCGTGCTGCTCGAGGACAAGGAGGTCGACAGCCCCGGACCGGAACGCGCCGTGGTGTTCCAGAACCACAGCCTTTTGCCGTGGCTGACCGTCTACGAAAACATCAATCTGGCGGTGTAGAAGGTCTTCGGTCGTTCGAAGAGCAAGGCCGAGCGGCATGACTGGATCATGCGCAATCTTGACCTCGTGCAGATGGCGCATGCCAAGGATAAACGCCCGGCAGAAATATCGGGCGGCATGAAGCAGCGCGTCGGCATCGCCCGAGCACTGGCCATGGAGCCGAAGATCCTGCTGCTCGACGAGCCGTTCGGCGCGCTCGATGCGCTGACGCGCGCCCATCTGCAGGATGCGGTGATGGACATCCATTCCAGGCTCGGCTCGACGACGATCATGATCACCCACGATGTCGACGAGGCGGTGCTGCTTTCCGACCGCATCGTCATGATGACCAATGGCCCGGCGGCAACCATCGGCGAAGTGCTTCCCGTGCCGCTGGCGCGGCCGCGCCGGCGCGTCGAACTCTCTTCCGACCGGACCTTCCTGCGCTGCCGCGAGGCGGTGCTGAAGTTCCTCTACGAACGCCACCGCTTCGTCGAAGCCGCGGAGTAGCGCCATGAGCGAAAGACTTGTCATCATCGGCAATGGCATGGCCCCCGGGCGCATGCTCGAGCACCTGCTGGAACAGGCGCCGGGCCGCTACACCGTCACCATCTTCAACGCCGAGCCGCGCGTCAATTACGACCGCATCATGCTGTCGCCGGTTCTGTCGGGCGAGAAAGCCTATGAGGAGATCATCATCCACGGCGACGGCTGGTACATCGCCAACAACATCACCCTCTACAAGGGCCACAAGATCGTCACGATCGACCGGTCAGCGAAGACCGTCACGTCAGATCATGGCGTCACCGAACCTTACGACAAGCTCGTCATCGCCACCGGTTCGGTGCCGTTCATCATTCCGGTGCCCGGCCATGATCTGCCGGGCGTGCTGACCTATCGCGACCTCGATGACGTCCAGGCGATGATGCTTGCCGCCCAGTCGCGCGCCAAGGCGGTGGTCATCGGCGGCGGCCTGCTCGGGCTGGAGGCGGCAGCAGGGCTGAACGCGCAAGGCATGGACGTCACCGTGCTGCATGTCATGCCGACGCTCATGGAGCGCCAGCTCGATCC
>NZ_RZTB01000196.1:0-5757 GCF_003997735.1 Mesorhizobium sp. M7A.F.Ca.MR.148.00.0.0
ACCGCCCGGATCGCCTTGACGACCGACAATTCGCGGTTCTCCTCGACCGCATTGTCGTCCTCATGATGCCATGACGCCGAGAGGCAACCATAGGCGATGGCATGATCAAGGATGGCGGGTGGTGTCTGGCCCAGCGTTTTGGCAAAAATCCCGGCCATACCAGCGATCCGCTCGGGGTCGAGGCAGAGATCGTCCCGCTCGAGCGGGTTGTAGAACATGTTCGCCGCATCGAAGCCGGGGTCGCCGAGCACGCCCTTCGGATCGATAGCCAGCCAGCCGCGCGGTCCGTGCAGGATGTTCTCGTGATGCAGGTCGCCATGCAGTGGCCTGATATCGTGCGGATCGGCCAGCAGCCGGTCGGCAATAGTGGCGGCCTCGACATAGAGGCTCTCATGGCCGGCGTCGCGATCGGCATTTGCCTTGTTGAACAGGCTGGCGAACCGTTCCCTCAGCGGCTGAAGTTCGGGCGGGAAGGGGTCTTTCCCCTGTGAAAGCAGCTTCGCCATCACCTGGCGGAAAGGGGTCTTTCCCCTGTGAAAACAGCTTCGCCATCACCTCGGCCGCAATTGCGGTCGCTACAAAGTCGCCCTGTTCGTCGAGAACTTGCTGAAGCAGCGTTTCACCGGCATATTCCAGCAGCATGCTGTGGCCGTCGCGGCCGAGCAGGCGCACCGCGCCTTCGCCGCGCCGCCAGGCGAGATAATGCTCGCCGCGCAACTCGTCGGCGACATCGTCGAAAGGCTTGAGCGCCTTGACGGTCGCCGGCGAGCCGTCTTCGCGCAAAACCTTCCAGATGCGGCTCGAAAAGGTCTCGGCAATGAGTTCGGGCGCGCTGACTTTCCAGCGCGCCGGAAAGGCTGGCGTGTCCATCAGAGGCCGAGCATCAGGTCCATGTTCTGCACGGCGGCACCGGAGGCACCCTTGCCAAGATTGTCATAGACCGCCAGCAGCAGGGCCTGCGCCCGTTTGTCGTTGGCGAAGACATAGATCTTCATCCGGTTGGTGCCGTTGTAGATCTCCGGATCGATCTCCGGCATGCGCTCCGAATGCGCATAGGGCGCCACCTCGACCACACCGCCCTTGATGGCGGCGAAATGGTCGGCAATCGCCGCATGCAGCTCCGCACCGGTCGGCACATGGTCGAGGCCGCCAAGCTGCAACGGCACCACGGTGATCATGCCTTGCGCGAAATTGCCGACCGCCGGCTGCATGATCGGATCATGCGACAGCCTGGCATAGGCCCTCAATTCCGGTACATGCTTGTGCTGAAGCGTGAGGCCGTAGGGCAGGAATTCCGAGGCGTCCTCGCCCTTGGCGACATAGTCCTCGATCATCGGCCGTCCGCCGCCCGAATAGCCCGAAATGCCGTTGACGGTGATCGGGAAATCCGCCGGCAGCAGGCCTGATGTGACCAGCGGCCGTAGCGTGGCGATCGGTCCCTGCGGCCAGCAGCCTGGGTTGGCGACGCGTTTTGCCGAGGCGATCGCCTTTGCCTGGTCCTTGTCCATCTCGGCGAAACCATACGCCCAGCCTTCCGCCACGCGATGCGCGGTCGACGCATCGATGACCTTGGTGGTGTCGTTGGCGATCAGCGAGACGCTTTCCTTCGCCGCGTCGTCAGGCAGGCACAGGATCGCGACATCGGCGGCGTTGAGAAACTCGGCGCGCGCCGCCGTTTCCTTGCGGCGTTCGGTCGGGATGGAAATGATCTCCAGATCACTGCGCTCGGCAAGCAGCGCCCTGATCTGCAGGCCGGTGGTGCCGTGTTCGCCGTCGATGAAGATTTTCGGTTTCATGGGTTGATCAAATTCCCTGATATTTCAAGATTATATGCCCTGCCCTTGAATCACTGCGGCACCATTGTGGTTGCCGTTGTTCAACTCTTCAAGCCGGGCCTTTCGCTCAGCCAGCAGGCCGAGATATTGCATGGCCACCATAGAGCCGGCGATCGCCGTTATATCGGCGTGATCATAGGCCGGCGCAACCTCTACGACGTCGGCACCGACAATATCGATCTGGTTGAGTTGGCGCAGCGTCGACAGGATCTTCGCCGAGGACGGCCCGCCGGCAACTGGCGTGCCTGTGCCAGGCGCGTAGGCCGGATCGAGGCAGTCGATGTCGAAGGTGAGGTAGGTCTTCTTGCCGCCGGTGCGGTCGACGATGGCGTAGGCGATATCGGACGCCCGCATCTCCTCGATTTCATGGCCATGGAGGATCTTGATGCCGAACGTGTCGGGTGCATGGGTGCGGATGCCGATCTGGATCGAGCGGTCGGGGTCGATGATGCCTTCCTTGACGGCACGGCCGACGAAGGATCCGTGGTCGATGCGCTTGCCGTCGTCCGGCCAGGTGTCCTGATGGGCGTCGAACTGCACCAAGGCGAGCGGACCATGGATGGCGGCATGCGCCTTGAGCAGCGGCCAGGTGACGAAATGATCGCCGCCGAGCGTCAGCAGGAAGGCGCCGGACTTCAGGATCTTGGCCGCTTCACGTTCGATCGTGCCGGGTGTCTTCTGGTGATTGCCTGAATCGAGCAGGCAATCGCCATAGTCGACCACCGCCAGATGCTCGAACAAATCGCGTGAGAACGGATATTGCGGGTCGTTATCGAGGATCGCCGAGGCGCGGCGGATCGCCTGCGGCCCGAAGCGGGCGCCCGGCCGGTTGGTGACGGCGGCATCGAAGGGAATACCCCACACCACCGCGTCCGCGCCCTTCACGTCTTTTGTGTATTTGCGGCGCATGAACGACAGCGCGCCGGAATAGGTCGGCTCGAACGCGGCGCCCGTTTTGGAACGGGCGGTGAAGGCGTTGTCGATGTTGTTGTTCGCCATTACGGATCCTCGTTTTTCATCGGGGTGCAACAACTACAGAACCGGCACGGAAGATGCCAGTCACAGCTTGGCGAGACGGAATGGCGCTGCCCGAGTGCCACGGCAAGACAGGATTGTATCATCATGACGCAGACCGCGTTTCTCAACCCCACCCGTGTCGTGGCGTCGGCCCGCACCGGCACGGTCGCCGGCGAACGCTTCCTGGTGCTCGATTCGTGGCGCGGCATCTGCGCGCTTCTGGTGGCGCTGTTTCACTTTCCGACCGCTTCGACGATTTCGCAAAGCGCCTTCATCGGTTCGTCCTACCTGTTCGTCGATTTCTTCTTCGTCCTTTCCGGTTTCGTCATCGCCAGCAGCTACGGCGATCGGCTGAACCAGCCGGAACAGGTCGCGCGCTTCGCACTGGTCCGTTTCGGCCGCATCTACCCGCTGCATCTGCTCATGCTTGCCGCCTTCGCCGGCTTCGAGTTGCTGCGGCTGATGCTGCCGCAATTGCACGGCACCGGGGCTGCCCCCTTCAGCGGAGGCTTCGACCTCGGCAGCCTGCTTGCCAATCTTCTTCTGCTCCAGGGTGTCGGTTTCGAGGATCAATTGACCTGGAATGCGCCAAGCTGGAGCATTTCGGCCGAGTTCTTCGCCTATCTCCTGTTTGCCGGCGTGGTCTTCGTCGCCGGCGCGCGCGCCTGGATATGGTTCGTCGCCGCCGCAGTCACCGCGCCGCTGTTCCTGCTCGGCTTCTCGACCCATCATATGGATGTGTCCTTCGATTTCGGCTTCATCCGCTGCCTGTACGGCTTCTCGCTCGGCGCCTTGCTGGCCTGGTTTCAGCATGATTCCATTGCAGGGGCGCGACAGGCCCTCGTGAGGAGCGGCCCGCGGATGGACTGGACCCTTGCCGAAATCGTCATGGTGACCGTCATCGTGCTTTTCGTCTCGCTGGCGGGCGGCAATGATTTCGGCATCGCGGCACCCCTGGTGTTCGCGCTGGCGCTGTTCCTCTTCGCCCATGAGGGCGGCTGGATCAGTGCCTTGCTGAGAACCCCGTTCATGTTGAGGCTCGGCGCGCTGTCTTACTCCATCTACATGGTGCACATCTTCGTCCAGGCGCGCATGATCAACGTCGCCGGGCTTGTCGAGCGCGAGCTCGGCCTCGGCCTGATGGGCGATTTCATGCTGCGCGGCCAGCCTGCCACCGGCTTCGGCGCCGGCTGGACCGGAGCATTGGCGATCGTCGTCATGCTCGCGGCCACCATTGCCGCCTCCTGGATCACCTGGCGTTTTGTCGAGATGCCGGCCATGGCGTGGTTCCGCCGGCTCTCGAAACGCATCTGACGCGCACTCCCCGCGAACAACCGCTAGCCGGCTTCGTTCACCTGGATGTCACGAGGGTCGCCTATCCCGATCTCGATCCGGCAAGGAGCGATTCTCGATGCGGACCATCTGGCTGAGCCTTCTGTTTTCCTCGGCACTTGCGGCCTTTTCTGGCCAGTCATTGGCCGGCGAGACCCGCGCCAGGCAGATTCTTGACCGCTTCGAGCACGCCAACCAGTGGCGCGACCACGTCATGGTGGTCGCGCATCGCGCCGGCAGCATGCAGGCGGGCAAGACGCTCTACGCGGAAAATTCGATTGCCGCCGTGGAGGGGTCGATCGCCATGGGCGCAGAAATCGTCGAGGTCGATATCAGGCGCTCGAAGGACGGTGAGTTCGTTGTCATGCATGACAGCTGGCTCGACCGCACCACCACCTGCAAGGGCGAGGTGGTCAAATACACCCTGGCCGAACTGAAGACCTGCAGGCTGATGGTCGAAGGCACCGGTGCGGTGACGGGCGAAACGGTCTCGACGCTGCGCGAGATGCTGATGGCGACCAGGGACAGGATCCTCATCAACCTCGACAACAAGCTCGACGTCGGCGACCTCTCGGGCATGATCGCGGTGGCTCGCGATCTCGGCATGGCCGAGCAGGTTATCGTCAAGGAGAATTTGTGGAACCAGAACCGGATCACCACGGTCCAGGCGGCAATGACCGCTATCGGCGGCGGCTTCCAGTTCATGCCGATCATCGCCGATGACGCGGTGCGTGATGCCGTCTTCGCCCGGACGGTCGGCCATGCCTTTTCGCCGCGCGCAATCGAGCTGATCAACTGGCGGGCAGGCGCCGAGACGCTGACCGAGACCGGCGGGCCGTTGTTCAGCACGCGCATGCGCGCGGCCGCGGTCAGGGGCAACTGGCACATCTGGGCCGACACCTACGCCATCGCCAACAAGCCGGGCGGCTTCCTGGCCGGCGGCCGCGGCGACGAACTGGCGGTGCAGGCCAGCCTGCCGCGCGAAGTCTGGGGTTTTTGGGCCGATCGCGGCGCCACAATCATCCAGACGGACGAGCCGAAGGCAGCCATCGTATGGCTGGCTGCGAATGGTTTTCGCGTCCCTTATGCCGATGAGGCGCGGCCGGCTGAGCCGGCGAATACGGCGAGTATCAACTAGAGGCTCGCCGCTGGAACAGCGATCTCCCCCCTTGAGAGGGAGATGGCCGGCAGGCCAGAGGGGGTCGCTGCGCACAGAGCGCCAACCTTCATCTGCCGCAGGAGGTCGCGCCCGGTCGTGCCACGCCGCCTTAGCCATCCCATCCAATTCGTTGAGCACATCGTCCGAAAGCTTAAGTTCGCCCGCAGCGAGGTTTTCCCGCAAATGCCCGACAGAAGATGTACCGGGGATCAGCAGGATGTTGGGCGCGCGGCGCAGCAGCCAGGCGAGCGCAACCTGCATTGGCGTGACGCCGAGGCGTGTTGCGACGTCCGACAGGGTGGAGGATTGCAGCGGGTTGAAGCCGCCGAGCGGGAAGAACGGCACATAGGCGATGCCGTCGCGGGCAAGGTCGTCGATCAGGGCGTCGTCGCCGCGATGCGCAAGATTGTACTG
>NZ_RZTB01000197.1:0-5714 GCF_003997735.1 Mesorhizobium sp. M7A.F.Ca.MR.148.00.0.0
CACGGGATCAGGACAAGGACGACCACCGCCGCGTGCTGTTGCAACTGACCGAGCGCGCCGACGATTGCCTGGCCGAACTGTCGGCGGTGCATCTCGACGAACTGTCGCGTATCGAACCGATGCTGCGGCGTCTGCTCGATCGAGATGGAGGGTAGTCGTATCGCCCAGAAAGCTCAGCCTACTGCAACGACTTCAGCAGATTGTCGATCGTGAACGGATTGGACTTCGGCTTGGCCGGCGGCGGATTGTCATTGGCCTGCGGCAGTGGCGCACGCTCCACCTTCGGAGGCTGCTGCGCGGCCTTGCGTTCGGCCTCGATCCTTGCCTTTTCCTGCGCCGCGATGCGCACAGCCTCTTCCGCCTTCTGCCGCTCCTGCTTGTCGACCTGCGCCTTGGCCGCCTCGTCGGCGGCTTGCTGTTCGGCAGCGGCCTTGGCGTCGGCGTCCGCCTTGGCTTTGGCATCGGCGTCCGCCTTTGCTTTCGCCTCCGCGTCGGCCTGAGCCTTGGCATCGGCATCGGCTTTCGCCTGGGCATCCGCTTCGGCCTTGGCTTTGGCGTCAGCCTCGGCTTTCAGCCGCGCCGCCTCTTCTTGCCTGCGCAATTCCTCGGCGGTCTTATCCCGTTCGGTCTTCAACGCCGCGTAGTAGCGCACCTCGCGCCGCAGCCGCTGCTTTTCGAGCAGCGCGGCCTGCATCGCCTCGACGCGCTGCTGCTCTTTCTCCAGCGCGCGCTGGGTCAGGAACTGCGCCAGCGGCTCACTGTCGAATGCTCGTTTGACCGCGCCGAACGGCCCCTCGGCGGTGAAATTCACGACCGGCTCGGAGCCGACCAGTGCCTCGTCGCCAGGCCGATAGGTGATCGCACCCTTGGCCGACACCGTGGCCGCGTTGAGATCCGCCGTGACGTCGGCGGACAAGGTCGCCGCTGGATTTTCCAGGCTGACAGGCGGCGCCCGCAGCGTGCCGCCGGCGAGCGTGAAGGCGACGTCGGTATCGCCAGCGGCGAAGCTGCCATCAGCGGCGATGTCAGGCGCAAAGCCGGCGGTCTTGGCCGCGTCGATGTCGCGCCCGATCGCATCCGCCTTTGCGAGGAACGCACTGAACGCATCTGGATTGACACCAGCAATTTCCACGCCCTTCAACGCCGCCGTGCCGGAGCCCGACAAGGCGGCCACCATCCCTTCGACCGATTTACCGCTGCTTGACAGTGCCGTCGAGAAATCGCCGATGCCGCTGATGCCGGCATCCGGCAGCACGGTCGCCAGATCGGCGCCCGCCAGTTTCATCTGGCCAGAGAACAGGCCGGTGCCGTCATTGTTCTTCAGTTCGAACAGGCCGGTGAGCGCCCCGCCCAGCAATTTCGCCTTCAAATCCGAAACGCGGATGCCTTCCTGGTCGAGCCTGAGCGAAAAGGCGGCATCATAGGCGGTGGCGAACCGACCGGCGGCGAGCGCTGCCGTCGTCAGGTCTAGGTCGGCGGTGAACGGCAGGTTGGATTTCTGGCTGAACGGTGTCGCCGGCCACACGCCACCCTTGTTGGTTTCTTCCTTGTCGGCAAGAAAGGCGGAATCGCCGAACAGCGCCACCGCCATCGGATCGAGGTCGAGTTCGTCGAGCATCAGCGCCCCGGCCAGATGCGGCACGCCAGCCTTGCCGTCGACCCCCTCCTTTACATCGATATTGACGTCGCCGGACACCGCCGCTTCATTGATGGCGCCGTTGAGTTCGTCCAGCACCAGCAGGCCGTTGCCATAGTCGCCCTGTGCCGAAAACGACGTCGACATGCCCGCCCCCATGCCCGGCAGGCCGATACCTGTCGTCATCAGCCATGGCTCGATGTCGGCGGCATCGAGGCTGAGCTTGCCCTTGGCGGCGAAGCCTTGCGGCGTATCGGCGATCGTCCCCTCGAAACCCGCCTTGAAGTCGTTGCCGGCAAGGCTGAAATTCGTCGTCAGGCCGCCACCAAGCGTTCCCTTGGCCTGAATGTCGGTGCTTGCCTCGCCCAGCATGCCGAGCGGCAGTGCCGGCAGGCCGTAGAGGGCCAGCAGCGTGGTGGCATCAGCGTTTTTGGCATTGAAGGTAAGCGCCACCGGCGCTTCGAGAAGCTTGTCCACCGCCCCCTTTCCCGACAGCGATGCGGAAAAGGCCGAGCCGCCGGCCTTGCCTTGTCCGCTCACCGCCAGGCCCGTGGTGCCGTCGCCATTGTCGGCCGCACTCGCCACGAGGTCGACACGCGCATCCTGGAACAGCTCGGGATAGGCTGCGGCACGGCTCTCCAGTCCCTTGAGCACGGCGCTGTCGGGATAATGCCGGGCGGCGACGTCGATCAGCGGCTTCAGATCGACGGCAACCACCGATGCATCGAGCTTGCCGGTCGGGCTCGCCGGGAAATCCTTGATCCTGCCGGTAGCGCTGATCGAGGCGCCGGCCAGCCCGCCCACCGACAGCCGGTCGATTTCGAGCAGCCCGTCGCGCAGCCTGAGCGCCGTGTCGACGGTATCTGCGGTCAACCCGCCAGCGTTGACCGGCCCTGCCTTGATCTGGAAATCGAGGTCGCGGTCGGCAAAGCGATTGGCACCCTTGTCGCTGACGAAGATCGAGGCGAAGGCCGCCAGCCCGTCGACATCGAGGTCGCCGCCTTCGAGACGCATCAGCACTGAGGGCTTGGCATCGTCGGGCTGGCTGGAATCGATGCGGCCGGAAAACTTCGCCTTGCCCAGGATCAATTCGAGATCACTGAAGGCCTGGCGCTTCTGCGAGAGGTCGACCTTGGCCTTGAAGCCGGCGGCGGGCAGACGGCGGATCGCCTCGTCGACGTCCTTCGACAGCCAGGCGGCAAAGCCGGAAGGTTGCGCCACGGCCAGCAGTAGCGAACCGTTGAAGCCGAAGTGACCCTCCAAATTGAGCACGAGCATGCCATCGGCTTCCAGCGTGGTGCGACCGGGCAAGGTCGCGGCAAGCGATTTCACCGACCAGCCGCCATCGACCGGCTCGGCGGAAAGCTGCACGTCGCGCACCGTGGTGTCGCCGACCACCACCGCCGGCAGCTTGACCTCGACGGTGCCGGGGATGGTCGGCTTCGGCATGTCGAGCAGCGCCTGCTCAAACGCCGCGATGCGCTGGTCCAGCGTCAGGCCGGCGCCGGCCTCGGCTCCCACCGCCTCGTCGAACTGCACCTGCGCGCCATTGGCCTCGATGGCGAAACTCGGTTTCAGCCCGAGATCGACAGAAGCCTTGCCATCAGCGGTGTAGGGGTTGTCGAGCGGCCCGGTCTCGAAGCGGAACTCGTCGACACCGAGCTTCTGATGGTCGAGCGAAAACTTGCCGTTCAGCCGAAAGCCCGGATCGGGCTTACCGGCCGAGACCTTCACCGTCTCGCCGTCGGTGCCGCGCAGCTCGGCGCTGTTCTTGTCGGCACCGGAGATCTTGAACTGGCCGGAGTAGACGGCAGCGCCATTGACGATGCCGGCATTGCCGTCGGCTTCGATGACCAGCGGATAGGCGTCCGGATCGGCCTTCAGCCGCAGCCGCATCTGCCCGTTGCCTTCGGCCTTGCCGGTGGAGGCAGTGACCGCGGTGCGCAGTCCGTCGAGCCGCAGCGTGCCGTCCATGCGCCATGGGCCGGCCAGGGACTTGGCCGAGATGGTCGAATTGATCTCGGAAAACAGGTGGCTGCGCCCGCCGGCGGCATGGCGCAGTTCGACCTGCCCCTCCGTCACCGTCAGCTTCTCGATCGAGATCTGATTGAGGTCGAAGGGAGAGGACGGCCGCATCGCCCAGTCGACAGTGCCGTCATTGGCGATATCGATGGTCGCTTTCGGCCGCACCAGCCGCATATCGAAGATCAGCACTTCGCCGCGCAGGAAGGGCGCCAGTTCCGCATCCATCGAAAACGTCTCGACGGTCATGGCCGGCTGGCCATTGGGGCCGCCGGCGACGGCGACGTTGGAGAAGGTCACCGAGGGGAACGGCAACAGCCTTGCCGTGGCGTCGCCCTGCACGGTCACCTTGCGGCCGAGAATGGCGCTCGCCTCGCGCTCGAATTGGGCGCGATAGCCTGTCCAGTCGACAAAATACGGCACCACCAGCGCCGCACACAGCACCAGCACAAAAAGGCCACCAAAGATCACGAACAGGCGTGCGAGCATCAGCTCCGAACGGGTTGATTGAAATTCTGCCGCACTCTACCCGCATCCGCGTGTCGATAAAGAGGCAATTCATCCAGTGTTGCGCGATCCCGGATGATCTGAAACAAATCCCGGCGAAGCGGAGAATTCGGATGTCTGGAAAGAACTGGGATCGCGTGCCGATCGATGCGCAAAGTGTCGACGCCCCGCTGTCGCTTTCGGCGGTCTTTCTTGTCGTCACCGTCGCCAGCGGCCAGACCGCGCTCGCCAAGATAGCCTCCGTGCTCGGCGGCCTCGATGATCTCGTCAAAACCGTTGGATTTCGCGATCTTTCCGGGCGGCTTTCGTGCATTGCCGGCATCGGCCGCGATCTCTGGGATCGTCTTTCCCCAGATCGGCGACCTTTGGAACTGAAACCGTTTGCGCCGATCAAGGGTGCCGTTCATTCGGCGCCTTCGACCGCCGGCGATCTTCTCTTCCACATCCGCTCCGAGCGGCCCGATATGTGCTTCGAGTTCGAGCGCATTCTGCTCGACAATCTCGGTGATGCCGTGAACGTCGTCGACGAGGTTTCCGGTTTTCGCTATTTCGATGCCCGTGACCTGCTCGGCTTCGTCGACGGCACCGCCAACCCGACAGGCCTCGATTTGCCCGCCTCGGCACTCGTCGGTGATGAGGACGCCGACTTCGCCGGCGGCAGCTATGTCGTCGTCCAGAAGTACCTGCACGATCTCCAGGCATGGGGGCGGACGCCAACGCCTCTCCAGGAAGAAATCATCGGCCGCACCAAGATCGACAACATCGAAATCGATGATGACGAGGCGCCGCGCAAATCGCACAAGTCGCTGGCCACCATCGAGGATGCCGATGGCAACGAGTACGACATTTTGCGCGACAACATGCCGTTCGGCAGGCCGGGGCAAAAGGAGTTCGGCACCTATTTTATCGGCTACAGCAGGTATCTCTGGGTGATCGAGAAGATGCTGCAGCGAATGTACATCGGTGAGCCGCCGGGCGCTTACGACCGGCTGCTCGATTTCTCGACGCCGCACACCGGCACGACGTTCTTCGCGCCAACCCGCCCCATGCTGCAAACCCTTGTTGAGGGCGCATAGAAGACGCCTGCGACCGCACGGCAGGCCGGCGTCCCAACGATTTCACCCGGCGATTGTCAGAACCCTCAGCGTGCGTCGCGCTTTGCTTGCGCCACTTTGGCCGCCTTGCGCTGCCGGCCAAGCTCCATCGGTCGGACGAGGTCTTGCGCCCTCTGGTTTGCCACCGACCGCATCCCCTTGCGCGCGGTGCGCGAATTGAAAGCAGGGCCTTCCGGCGTCGCCCCTTGCTTCATGACGAATACCTTGCGCGCGTTTTCGATCAGCGAAACGCTGGCCGCCAGCTGCCGGCGCCGCTCGGCCTCGCCATTCAGCCGCCGCATGGTCATGGCCAGCACCGCAAGCTTTGTCTGCGAACCGCCATCGGACTTTGAGGGCGCAGCGCCTTTCGGCGCTCCTTTGCCGCGTATTTCACGCTGGCGGCGGTGTGCTTGGGTCTGCGCCTTGTCGCGCCGCTCCCGCAACAGCTTGACCAG
>NZ_RZTB01000198.1:0-5695 GCF_003997735.1 Mesorhizobium sp. M7A.F.Ca.MR.148.00.0.0
CACTAGGACAATCAGCGGTGCGAAAACCACGGGCGCCAAGATCACCGTTGCTGGGATACCGCCGAAGACGATGTAGGCGAAAGCCAGCAGCACCAACAAGCTGACGGCCGCATGGAACAATGCTGCACCAGATGCAACCACCGGCAGTATCTGGATCGGAAACACGATCTTCTTCACATAATTGGCATTGCCTACGATTAGGCTGGGCGACAGCGAAATCACCTCGGCGAAGAATTGAAAGACAATCAGCCCGCAGAATAGGACAACCGCAAACTCGCCGGTGGAATGCGTTGCGCTCTGCTGGTCTGGCATCGTCCAGCGCGACTTCATCACCACGCCGAACACAAACGTGTAGACAGCCAGCATGAATAGCGGGTTGAGCAGCGACCACAGCAATCCCAAGGCAGAGCCACGATAGCGACCGACCACCTCCCGGCGAATGAGCGAAACACTAAGTTGAGTAAAATTCATGATGCGGCTTGAATCTTCTTTCTGTAATCCCACACAAAATCTTGTATCGCACCGGAAATATCAAAATCTGCTTTCCATCCAGTATCTCGCGTTATCGCGTCGCAGTTTAATTCAACATCCTTGACGAGAAATGACTTTTCAGGTACGTAATTACGACGAATAGGGCGACCGCAAGCATAAGCGCAAAGATCTATTACTTCATTTACACTAAGTGACCTCCCAGAACCAACGTTGTAAATTGCTCCTTTCTGTCCTTTCGGCTTTAGAACGGTATCAATGGCGGCACAAAGATCTCGCACGTCGATATAGTCGCGCAAGGCCTGCCCGTTGCCCCATATATCAATCGGAGCACCTAGAAAGGCGGCCCGAACGGCGGCGGCTACCACACCTTGACCCTTTTCGGGCGACTGGTATTTTCCAATGGGGTTCGAAGCACGAAGAATCGAGTAACTCCACCCCTCTGCTACAGACAACGTCCTAATGGCGTTCTCGACCATCAACTTGCCGCATCCATAGGTGCTTATAGGCACGGTTGGATGCTCTTCACTGATTTTTGGCTGCTGGGGGACCCCATAGATTGTCCCGCCAGACGAAAGATAAACTACGTGCTGGATCGAACTTCCGCGCATACTCTGCAGAAATTTGACATGCGGGATAACATTTCGGTCCACCTCAGACACGAGGTCATTAGCAAACGTGGCTGGCACAGATGCACTAATGAGCAGCACTGCAGCGCTTAACCCTTCGAAGTGATGGCGATAGGTTGCAGGATCATCGAAATCAATAATCGCCATATTGGCGAGTTGAAGACCTTGCCGCCGAACAAACGCACGAAAGGGGATTTCTCTCTGATTGAAATGGTCAATCAAGTTCCGCCCGATAAATCCGGACGCTCCGAAAATGCCGATCATTCGTGTCCCCTTTTTCGAGGGCGAAGAAGTCCACCTCGTCCGTGCGGCTCGAGGCTGCCAATTTCCTTACACAACTTCCGATGGGACAAGATTTCACCTCGCCTCATGCCGCACGGTTCCGATCACCGTCCCGCGTCGATTCCAAATGCCGCAATATTTCTGCCGCGAAGGCTTCGGACGAGAAACTAGCCTCGAAAACTGCCTTGGCGGCATCCCCAATCTCGCGCCACTTCTCTCTATCGTCGAGAGCCCTCCTTAGAGCGGCCGCAAGGCTAATCGGGCTGGCATCTTTCGCCACATAGCCGGATACACCGTCCTCGATGAAGTCAGCGGTCCCCACAGCGGTGGAGCAAACCAGAATCTTGCCCGACCTTAGGGCATCGATGGAAACGAGGGGGAGGGTGTCGTCGCGTGAGGAGACAAGAAGTATATCCGTTTCATGCAATGCTCTTTCGTAGTCAGCGTGGCTGAGGGCTCCTTCCATGGAAACCCCAACTCTGATGTCTGCCATTTGATTGATCTGACCGTGATACGCCACGTTTAGAATTCGCCCGGCCAATCGCAATTCGCACATACGCCGAACGCTCTTTTCCAGTTCGTCCAGGGCCAGGATCGCCAGATCCTGGCCTTTGCGTGGCTCATATGAGCCCAGCACCGAGACGACGATGTTTTTGTCATCACCTGGGCTTGACTGAAATGGCTCTGAAACTGGGCCAATCGTTGACGTGCCATACGGAACAATGGAATAGCCCCGGAAGAATGGCTCCACCGCGCCGCCAGCAATCTTACTACCAACCCAGACACCAGCCGCTTTCTCAAGCGCGTACCTAGCATCGAGGTTCGATGAAAAAAGATCCTTCGCAAACTCGCTTTCGTGAATATACCAGAATGTTGGAACCAATTCCGCAAGCTGAGATACTATCGGCCATCCCAGTACAGTGTTAACGATCACCGTATCGAAATTTCTGCCAAATTTGAGAACGGTGTCATGCCGTTCAAACAGAAGCTCGTCGACAATGACGGCAACGCCCAGTTCATTGATATAATTTCGCATCGGGCCATCTGCCGGCGCCATCACAACAACAAAATTGCCAGCAGATGAAAGCGCCCTCGCCATGTCGAGAACCACGCGCGGTGCACCGCTTTCCGTCATATCATGGGAAACGATCAATATATCCTTGCCGGCTTCGTAATTGTGGCTCCAAGAGTCCACAATTCCAGCAGGCGGATGCACCTGATATTCCTCCTGAGAGTCGTGATAAAGCAAGTCTCGCATCTTCTTTGTATAAAATGGATCCCGAGAAATTGCCGTCGGCCATCTCTTCAGAAGATTTATATCAGCCTTATCGCGCTTAAATAGCTTCGAATTCTTTCCTCTCTTTTCAACTTCACCTATGGACGCATGACCAATGTGATATAGGCGGGAGTAGGGAGAATATACGCAGTCGTACCCTCTTTCTCGTACCTTCAAGCATAGGTCGACGTCAGAGTGAGAGACCGGAAAATTCTCCGCGTCAAACCCCCCAATTTCGGTAAATATATCACGGCTCACCATCAAGCACGCACCGCAAATGAGCGATACATCGCGAACGGACTGCGCAAAATTGTAGTGATCCGATGTCATATCGGGAAGACAATGAAATGCCGTTCCCACTAACCCCCGAACGCCAGTTACCATCCCCGCATGCTGAATCAAATTGTTTTCGTAAAGCAACTTCGGACCAACAATGCCGACATTTTCCAAGGTCGCAACTTCGAGGAGACACGTAAGCCAGTCTTTCGAAATTACCCGCACGTCGTCATTAAAAAATACCACGTACTTGCCCATCGCCTCGTGGGCACCCTGATTACATTTGTCAGAAAAATTAAAAGGCTTGTCATACGCCGAAAATTTTACCTTCTCCGAAATTGAACCAAGGCTTTTTATTATCTCTCCGTTCGTTACCACGATCACTTCAAAAGAGTGGTGGTCCGTTCCGTTCAATATTGAATCAATCGAAGATCTAATATTCTCAATATTATCGGACGGGACTATAATCGACACAAAATTCTCAGAAACCAGATCCGGACCTCGATGCACCCTATTCGCATGGGGTAAGGCCAAGGCTTCCCCCCCATAACGCCGGCGACGGATTGCATCTTCCAGCGCCATGATATTTGAGGTTCGAGCATGGTCTTTCCCGCCCACGGCCGCAGAGCCCTCAATCATCCGCCAACCGTACAGAACACGCTCTATGTGCACGACCTTGGTGAAACGCTCGGCCGCCCGCAACGCGAGATCGTAGTCTTGAGAGAAATCATATTCGCTTCGGAACCCCCCAACTTGCTGAACTAAGCTCTTCCGGTACGCAGTTAGATGAGCGGTATACATGCAGTTGAACAGGAGATGAGGACTCCAATCCGGCTTACAAAATATCTCTACCGGTCGATCGTTCGCGTCAACCTTACATTCATCCGAATATATAAAGTCAACGCGAGGATTCCCTACTACGACTTCTGCAATTCGCAGAAGTGCGTCCTTCGTAAGAATGTCATCGTGATCTAAAAGAGCGATATACTCTCCGGATGACAGGCTTAGCGCTTGATTGGTTGCCTTTGATATTCCACCATTCTCCAACAATCTATCGATCTTTACTCTCGTGTCGGCAGATGCGTATCTGTCTAAAAGACTTTTTATTTCCTCATCCTGCGAGCAGTCGTCGACAATAACGAGCTCCCAATTTTGGTATTCCTGCGCTATCACCGACAAGATCGCCCGCTCCAGAAAGCGGATCGGCGGCCTGTAAACCGGCATCAAGATGGATATGGTGGGACCGTCAAAGCTGGAGATAGAAAACGTGGCCAGCGAAAAGCGCGATGCCACATCTTCCCTCTCCCTGGACAAGTTTCCTGCAATGCGCTGATCCGGAACACGAAGAAGAGCGACACCGTCAAGCGTTACCTGCCTCACCCCCTTCAAAGCCACCCGGCTGTAGATGGCTTTTGCAACATTTAGCCAGCTACCGCGCTGGACACGGGACTGCCTAAGACGCTGAACCAGCTTGGTGGAAACCAATTGGTCAATCCACACCATTCGCATGGATTTCGCCGCCACCTCAGAACTATCTGGAGTGCTGTCCGTCTCGGCATATATTTTCGACATTTCCTGCAATCTTTCCGCTAGGAACCATCTTTTTTCCTCCTTCAGCTCCAACCTTGTCTTCTCCAGCATTTCCGTCAGTCTCGTATTGTGCTCGACCGCAGTCGATAGCTGAGAGTGAATTAGCCTTTTCTCTTCGAGACTGCCTTCTAAAGTCTTCTCCGCTGTGGCGCGTTCGTCCGCCAGGCTACGGCGATATGCAGCTATTTCTGTATCTTTCTGCTGAAGCTCAGCTGCCAGCTGAGTAGCCCTGTTCGCTTGCTCTTCGACGGCGCGCTGCAAACTCAGTTGCGCTTCAGACGAGATTTGCTGTCGAGCTCGAAGTTCAGGAAAAAATGCTTCGCCAAATATTGGCGCGACCGCATCGAACTCCACTTTGACGCGGTCAAGATCAGCCATGGCTTTAGCGGGCTTTAGCGTCGTTCGCGTCGCTCTCCAGAGCCTTGAGTGCCGAGTAGGTGTCTTTTACCCAGCCGGCGATTCGTTCGTCGGCGAAGAGCGCGCCGTCTGTCGCTGCGTGGTGCTGATAATCCGTTGAGATATGAGCATCGATGTCAACTGCGGCCGCCGCCATGGACCGCGGCCAGGCCACCGAAAGCGTTGCCGCGATCGTGTCCAGCCTTGGTCGCCAGCCCTGCATCATCCCTTCATAAGAGACAAATGCACGTGGCGCGCCGCGCGTCGAGTGTTCAGCGTCCAGTTCATGGCGGAGCCAAAGCAGAGCACCAAAGCCGGGTGTCGACCGATCCCGTTTGCCGAGCGAGGCGATGACCGCAAGTGGATTACGGCTCGCAAGAACGTATCGGACGTCGATTTTCATAGATTTAAAAATGTGCGCGTAGAGCTGCACAAAACGCGAGATACGCGGTTCCTTCAAGACGAATAGCGAAGCACCATCGTATTCTTCATCGATCAAATGAGCGATTTCAGCCTTGTAAAATTGAGCTCGATCCCTCGATAAGTCGCTGAGATCAAAGTGCCGCCAATCGTCCCACCTGCTGCCAGCCTCAGCAAGCATCTGGTCGTGTAAGGCGATCAGCTTCGAGGGCTCCCAGTGGCCCATTGGATTCGTTGGATTGGCGCCCAGCATGTTCTTCGGCAGTTCCGCGCCGAGCAGACTGATCGCCCTCGTCAGCGCGCTGGTGCCCGAGCGATGCATGCCGAGCACCATGAT
>NZ_RZTB01000199.1:0-3969 GCF_003997735.1 Mesorhizobium sp. M7A.F.Ca.MR.148.00.0.0
GTCATGGAGGTCTCCCTTAAAAGTCTGAAATCCTATCGACCGTCCCGTGCGGTCGCATTGCGGCGGAACGGGGGCACGCGCTCTCACGAAGTGAGTCAGCGTTTACCGACAGTTGAAAGGGTCCAACCAGAAAAAACCAGGCATTCGACATAAACTGGAGAGGTATTTTGAACCAAACCTCAGGCCGATGATCGTTAGCATGTCCGATCGGCAGGGGCGCAAGCAAGCGATGGACAAGGTTGTACCGACCCAAAAAGCTCCTTCAGGTAGGCGCGCAGTGCCTGCGGCCCAATATCTGCGCATGTCGACGGAAAACCAGACCTATTCTATCGACAACCAAAGGGATGCCATACGCGACTACGCGGATATCATGGGCTACGACATCGTCGCCACCTACAAGGACGCTGGTCGCAGTGGTCTCAACCTCGGAGGCCGTCCCGGCCTTCAGCAGTTGCTAGCCGATGTCGAGAGCGGGAGAGCCGGTTTCGAAACGGTTGTGGTTTACGATGTCAGCCGCTGGGGACGGTTCCAGAATGTCGATGAGAGCGCCGTGTATGAGTACCGATGCCAGATGGCTGGCGTGCGAATCGAATTTTGCGCAGAGCAGTTCGCCAACGATGGCAGCATCGGATCAGACGTGCTGAAGGCGATAAAGCGCAGCATGGCGGCTGAGCACAGTCGCATGCTCTCGCAAAAGACATTCATCGGCCAGGCAAGGCTGGTCCGGATGGGGTTCCGCCAGGGTAGTAAGCCGGGCCTCGGCCTAAGACGCCTGCTGGTCGACGATTCGGGACGCCCCAAATTAATCCTTTCAAAGCGCGAACAAAAGAGCATGCACACCGACCGAGTAATCGTAGTGCCTGGGCCGCCAGACGAGATCGCGACAGTACAATGGATTTTCAGCCACTTCGTCAAAACGCGCCAGACAGAGCTTGAAATCGCAAGGCTGTTGAATAAGCGCGGCGTGATGACTGACCTTGGGCGCCCATGGAAGCGGGAAAGCGTACGCACCGTTCTGACCAATGAAACGTACATTGGCAACAGCGTCTGGAATCGGCGCTCCTCTAAGCTCAAAGGCAAGGCGGTGAACAATCCCCCCGAACAGTGGGTGCGCACGGAAGGTGCATTTGAGCCGATTGTTGACCGCAAGCTATTCAAGCGGGCGCAACTTATCCACAAAACACTCTATTTGCGTATGAACAACGACGAGATGCTGGCAGCGCTGAAGAATGTCCTCGCGCGCCGTGGCGCCTTATCGACCGCGATTATTGACGCTGCACCCGAGTGCCCCGCAGCTAGCCTCTATTTCCATCGCTTCGGAAGCCTTCTGAAACTCTACGAATTCATTGGATATCAGATGCCTCGGAACTGCCAGATCATCGCCGCGAAAAAGCGGCTGAAGACGGTGCGTTTGAAGGCAATAGATGACCTATTGGTGGCGATCGGGAGGACTAGCGGACAGGCAACTTATGACCTGAGAAACGGCATTCTCCGGATCAACGATGAGTTCACTGTTGCTATCGAAATCGCACGTTGCGGCGCTTCCGTATTCGGATATCCGGTCTGGTCTCTGAATATCAAGCACCAGTCACAACCCGACATTTTCGTCCTGATCAGGATGAGTCCGGGTGACCTTGTCATCCGGGACTATCTGATTGCCCCTGTACGTGAAATCGTCGGCATATCGGAGCTGCGCGCTAACAATGGCGCACAACTGGACACCTACCTTTTTCCCACGCTCAGCCCGCTTATCACGCTGGCGGAGCGAACAGGTGCAGAGAACGTAGCGTGAGTCCGAAGCACCCTATGACCAGCGAGGCCGCTTACAATGCTTTGCAAAACAGCGACCAGAGACACGCCCGTAGTATTGCTGCCGATCAACCAGGGTCAAGGGAGAAGCTATTCGCTCCCAAGCTCATAGCAACCTATGAAGCGGAGTGCGCACGCAAGCGCAATTTCATAAGAGAAACTGTGGAAACAGAACAGCGCTTGAGTAGCCTGGTCGAAGCGCTTCGTCTGATATTGAGTGACAAAAGGTTTCACTCATTGCTGGTGTCCGAGGGGCTTGCTACCATACCAAAACTCTTGGCCAAGAGGTTGCAAGGCGCGAAGTACGAACCGGGTGCAGCAGCGCATGCCAGCAAGCCCTTTCCTGGCAAGAATGCAGGCCGTCATTCTGTCAGCGGGATTTGCCCGGACGTCCTCGATTTCCTCCAAGACTACCCTGTGAAGGTGAAAATCTTCGGCTTGCTGCGGCATGTGATTCCCGTCAGGCAATTGGAAATTGCCCGACTGATGGTTGCTATGGAGCGGGTCACGTTCACGTACGCAAAGATCCTTGTCGCTTTTACGCCGCGCTCGCTGCTGGCCGAGGGTTTCGATCCAGCGATGATTGCCAACGTGTCTGAAGACCAACTGGGCGCGATGACGCCTGAACTTGGCGAGCTAAGCAGTGAGTTTTTGAGCGCCGTGGAGCGACGTGGCTCCGTGAGCCTAGAACTGCTGGCAGCCGGGCGCTTTTTTGACCGACTGATGGATAACTCCAGAGTCGTGCGCTACCTGGCCCATACTTTTCCCGGCAATTTTGAAGAGTTTCACGAGTTGTCGTGTGGTCATGCATTTTCCAGCTCCCTCAGTTTCGCGGCAGGCTGTGGACCTCAAGCCGAACCGGCCCGCCGCGATCGCAGTTCGTGCAGAAAAGCGCCCGCTCGACCGAGCTGAACAAGGCATCCCTACCGTATCGCCTGATCAGCCCTTCCGGCTTTACCGTCGCGTGATGCGAGCATTTTGTGCACCAGGCCCGCAGCGTGTGCCATGAGCGCAAATCACCAAGTGCGACATCCAGCCCGGCATGGATGCTACCGTCGATAATCGTCTGGGGCGGGATCTTAACCTCACCCGGCGTAATGATCTTCTCCATGACGTGGCGGCTGTTGTAGTGGATCAGCAGCATGCCTGGGCGGCGACGGATCGCGGCCTGCCATGCCGCCTGGCTGACCATGGCATCTGGTGATCGGGATATTGTTTCGAGGTGCGTCTTCTCCTCGCTATCCCAAACCTCGATCCGGAAATTGTCCTCAGCCGTGTCCCCCATCTATGGACGTGCCTTGTGCCAGCCGCGAGAAAAGCCGGCCGAGACAGCCGCACGCGACAACGCCAGTTCGCGCTCGATCTCCAAATTCCTTGCTAGTACCTTTAGCAAGGCGACCACAGCGTCACCACCCGCCGCCTCAATTGCATGTTGAGCAGCGAGTTCCAATTCCGACATAGCTTCGCTCGCCGGCGCGCTTTGGCGCTTTCCCATAGCATTCCTTGCACAGATGCATTCAGGAATAAGGAACATATTCCTGTCAGGTCAAGAGGGATTGACTCTCAGGTTCTCATTTTGTTCACTGACGACAGGATAGACACAGGAGGCGAACGATGAAGCTTCGCTTGGAAATCAAGGGCGCTTGGCCAGAGGAGCAGGAGCGCGGCATCGAGGCGGCCGAGGCTGTGTCTCGCTGCGGCCGGCATCTCGGCCCAGTTGCCAGCGGATTGAGAAGCACGCTTGCGAGCGCGTTGGATGCGGCCACCGCGCGCTTCGGCTTCGCGCGGCCGAAGGGGCCGTCCCATTGGTTCTGTCGTGGGCATCGCGCCGACGGCGATCAATATATCTTGGGAGGGAGGCACTAGTGACCCGCTCGACGTTCGCCGATGAATTGCAGCAGGCGTCCGACCGCATCGCAGACATTCCGCGCGCTGATCTTCAAATCATGCTTCGACGCGCCGCGCTGATAATTCGAAACACCGACGGCATCAATCTCGATCCCGGCATTGGGGAAACGCTGTCCGGCGTCGCAGTAGAAATGGGGCTGGCGAAATCGGATCTGATCAAGACCATCATTGGCGATTGGCTCATTGCCAATGCCTATCTCCCGGTGCCGCGACTGTTCGACGAGGAAAGCGAAACCGAGGGTTCTGCCTAGT
>NZ_RZTB01000199.1:3979-5647 GCF_003997735.1 Mesorhizobium sp. M7A.F.Ca.MR.148.00.0.0
CCCTGCATCCGACCATTGAGAGTTGTCTACCCAGGGATGGCCGGCACGGATTACGAATTTGGGGTGACAGGACCGCGCCGGCCAGGCCGGGCACAAGGGGTGGGCCTAATGACCAGCCCTTTCACGCTACCGACATGATAGGAATCCATCAATTAAGCCTGATGGTCTAGAACGCGAATACGACGGTTCTCGGGCGCTTGGGCGACGGGCCGCACTCCAGCCTTTTGCCGCGGCATTATTCCTCCTCTCGGTAATCGAGCAGCTTCGCATGGCGTAGTCTTTCCTCGCCCTTCAGGAACCGCACGCGACCGACAAGGCCAGGCTTGAGCCATTCGGCTTTTTCTTTCTTTAGACCGATCGGCACTGGGCCGCCGACCTTCCCTTGCACGCGATCCCATAGGCGCTGGCGCTTGTCAGCTTTAAAGGCAACGAAAGCACCGCCGGCATAGCGGCCCTTATCGGCCATGAGCACCATTGCGGGTTTGCCGCGCTCACGCTGCACGCCGATGATGTCCATTTCCTTTTCGGCATAGCACTTGATCTTCCGCCAGTTCATCGTCGGCCCGCTGCGGTAGACGCTGTCCTTGCGCTTTGAGACCATACCCTCCAGCCCTGCCCTGTCGACTAGGTGATAAATCGCATCGCCAGTGCCGGGCATGGCTTTGCTTACCTGAATGCGGCCGACGGCTGGTATCAATGCCTGCAGGATCTCGCGGCGGTCTTCCACCGGCATGTTGCGCAGATCATGCCCGTTTAGGTGCAGGAGATCGAAGGCCACCAAATACAGATCGCGCGACGGCTTACGGCGGGTAACGGCTGATTGCAGGGCGTGGAAGTCGGACAGGCCTGCCTTGTTGACCGTGATTGTCTCGCCATCGATGATGAAACTTTCCGCCTCGATCGACTCCGCCTCTCCGGCAAGTTCGATATAGCGGCCGGTCCAGTCGTAACCGTTCTTGGTGAACAGCCGGATCCCGTTTTCATCCTTGATAATTTGGGTGCGATACCCGTCGAATTTGATCTCATGGAGCCATTCGTCGCCCTGCGGTGGCGTGTCGACCAGCTCGGGCTCCATGGGCTTGATGAACTTCAGAGGCATGCGCTGACTCGCATAGTGCGATTCAATTAGCGCGCGCTAAAATGGTTCCGGAACATTTTAGCCATCCTGCATGTTTCGGTGCATGCCGACGATAGACACAGAAGAGTGCAGAGCGGCGCTAACGCTGATCCGGCGAACGATCGAGGATCATTGTCCGCCTGGCGTTCTTCCGAGCGAGGAAGCGGTAAATGGTCTTTATGGGCCGGAGCTCATGCATGAAGCCGCCGCCTTGGCCACCGCCATTGTCAAGACCGTCGACAAGCTGACATTGAGTTCGACGAGGATTCCGCCGGCGCCCAGCATTAAAGCTTAGCGCTTCCCAGCGTTGGAAGGTAGGCGCGCCGAGCGGTCAACCTGATATCCAAGATGCGAGTACCAGGGCGCATAAGGATGAGACCAGAGCAGCGGCCGCAAGAAGCACCCCTGCGCTCTGCCAACCCGGCGGCGGCTCGTGTACCAGCCTGTTGGGCGGCTGATTGTCATTCATGGGAAGCTGCAAATTAGGTTCCGCTAATTGCTGACCCTGGCGCCAGGCCGGCAAACCCCGTTGCGAACGCGTTGCAATGATC
>NZ_RZTB01000019.1:0-3096 GCF_003997735.1 Mesorhizobium sp. M7A.F.Ca.MR.148.00.0.0
ATCGCTTGCCAGCGCCGACAGGATGTTCCTGTCGATGCGGTCCAATTGGTCTTCTGTCATCGAAAATGCAGTCCATATGTCAATTCTAGGCCACAAAGATAGATCGAATGACCTGTAATGTCGATTTCTTTGGACCGGTCGAAATTTCGCACTTGTGCTAGCTTGCGCCATTCAGTCCGGTGACCGCCGGCCCGATCCCCTTTGCTCGATCCACGGGACCGCCATGCCAGCGCTCGATGCCATCCGCCAGCAGATCCGCGCCAACTACCTGCCCGACGAAGACGAGGCCGTGAAGCGGCTTGCCGAGGCGACGGGGCTCTCCGGGAAAGACCGCAAGGCGATCTCGGCTCGCGCCGCCGATCTGGTGCGCGCGGTGCGTGGCTCGTCCGATCCAAGGCTGATGGAAGTCTTCCTCTCCGCTTACGGTCTCTCCACCAAGGAAGGCGTCGCGCTGATGTGCCTGGCCGAGGCGCTGCTGCGCGTGCCCGATACCGAGACGATGGACGACCTCATCGCCGACAAGATCGCGCCGCACGACTGGTCGGCGCATTCGGGCGGTTCGAGCTCCATCTTCGTCAACGCCTCGACCTGGGCGCTGATGCTGACCGGCCGCGTCCTCGATGAGGGCGAGGGCGGCATCGAGGGCACGCTGCGTTCTATGGTGCGGCGGCTCGGCGAGCCGGTGATCCGCAAGGCGGTGGCCGCCGCCATGCGCGAGATGGGCGAGCAGTTCGTGCTCGGCCGCACCATCACGGAAGCCGTCAAGCGAGGCCGGCCGATGACGCAGAAGGGCTATCTCTACTCCTTCGACATGCTGGGCGAGGCGGCCCGCACCGAGGCCGACGCCTTGCGCTATCACAAGGCCTATGCCGACGCGATTTCGTCGCTCGATTCCGGTTCCAACGGTCCTGACATCAGGCAGAACCACGGCATCTCGGTCAAGCTTTCGGCGCTGCATCCGCGCTACGAGGTGGCGCAGAAGGACGAGATGCTGCCTGTCATGGCAGACCGGCTCTTGTCGCTGGCGCTGGCCGCGCGCCATTCGCGCATGGGCCTCAATATCGATGCCGAGGAGGCCGATCGCCTCGATCTGTCGCTCGACGTCATCGAGCGGGTGCTGGCCGAGCCGGAGCTCGCCGGTTGGAACGGGTTTGGTGTGGTGGTGCAAGCGTATGGGCCACGCGCGGCCTTCGCCATCGACTGGCTCTATGCGCTGGCCAGGAAATACGACCGCAACATCATGGTGCGGCTGGTCAAGGGTGCCTATTGGGACACCGAGATCAAGCGCGCGCAGACGCTCGGACTGTCAGGCTATCCCGTCTTCACCCGCAAGACCAACACCGACGTTTCCTACATGGCTTGCGCGAAGAAGCTTTTGTCGATGACCGACCGCATCTATCCGCAATTCGCCACCCACAATGCCCACACCGTCGCCGCCATCCTGGCGATGGCGGACAATCGCGATTCCTTCGAGTTCCAGCGCCTGCACGGCATGGGCGAGGCGCTGCACGAGACGGTGCGCCGGTCCGAGGGCACGCGCTGCCGCATCTATGCACCGGTCGGTGCGCATTCCGATCTGCTGGCCTATCTGGTCCGCCGGCTGCTGGAGAACGGCGCCAATTCCTCCTTCGTACACCAACTGACCGACGAGGACGTCGAGCCGGAGGACATTGCGCGCGATCCGCTCGAAACGGTCGAGAGCCAGGGTCCGGCCGCCAATCCGGCGATTGCCCGGCCTTCCCAGATTTTTGGGGTCGGGCGACGCAATTCGAAAGGATTCGACATCACCGACACGGTGACGCTGGCGGCGATCGACAAGGCCAGGGCGGCCTTCGCTGGGCCGGATCGTTGGCATGCCAAGCCGATCACGCGGGCCGCCGGCTACGGCAAGCAGCGTCCGATCGTCAATCCGGCCAAGCCTTCCGAAGTGGTCGGCACGGTCAGCGAAGCCGCTGCCAAGCAGGTCGCGACCGCCGTGCGCTTTGCGGTGGAGGCGCAGCCGGCCTGGGCAAAACGTCCTGTCGCCGAGCGCGCAGCGATCCTCAACCGCGCCGCCGATCTCTACGAGACGAATGCCATCGAGTTCTTCGCACTCGCCACCCGCGAGGCCGGCAAATCGCTGGCCGACGGCGTTGCCGAAGTGCGCGAGGCCGTCGACTTCCTGCGCTACTACGCCACCGAGGCGGTCAATGCCGAGGCGGGCACGCAAGCGCGGGGCGCCATCGTCTGCATTTCACCGTGGAACTTTCCGCTCGCCATCTTCACCGGCCAGATCGCGGCCGCGCTCGTCACCGGCAATTCGGTCATCGCCAAGCCGGCCGAGCAGACGCCGCTGATCGCTTTCCGTGCTGTCGAGTTGCTGCGCGAGGCTGGTGTGCCGGAAGACGTCATCCAGCTTCTGCCCGGCGACGGCCCGTCGGTCGGTGGCCCGCTGACCGCTGACCCGCGCATTGCCGGCGTATGCTTCACCGGCTCGACCGAGGTTGCCAAGCTGATCGAGAAGCAATTGGCCGAGACGGCCGCGCCCGACGCCATGCTGATCGCGGAGACCGGCGGCCTCAATGCGATGATCGTCGATTCCACCGCGTTGCCCGAACAGGCGGTGCGCGACATCCTGGCATCGGCCTTCCAGAGTGCCGGCCAGCGCTGCTCGGCGCTGCGCGTGCTCTACGTGCAGAAGGACGTCGAGAAGAAGATGCTGGAGATGCTGAAGGGCGCCATGGAGGCGCTCAGCATCGGTGATCCCTGGCGGATTTCGACCGATGTCGGCCCGGTCATCGATGACGAGGCACAGGCTTCGATCCGCGAGTACTGCACGAAGATGGGCCTGCAGGGCCGGCTGATCGCCAAGCTAGAGGCACCCAAGGAGGGCCGCTTCGTCGCGCCGCATGTCTTCCGCGTCAAGGGTATCGAGGACATGGAGCGCGAGGTGTTCGGGCCGGTGCTGCATGTCGCCAGTTTCGACGCCGACGAGATCGACGCGGTCATAGCCGCCATCAACCGCAAGGGCTACGGCCTGACCTTCGGCCTGCACACCCGCATCGAGGGCCGCGTGCAGCATTTCGTCGACGGCATCCATGCCGGCAACATCTATGT
>NZ_RZTB01000019.1:3106-4644 GCF_003997735.1 Mesorhizobium sp. M7A.F.Ca.MR.148.00.0.0
CATCTATGTCAACCGCAACCAGATCGGCGCCGTCGTCGGTTCGCAGCCGTTTGGCGGCGAGGGGCTTTCAGGCACCGGACCGAAGGCCGGCGGCCCGCACTACCTCCGCCGCTTCCGCAAGGGGCCCGAGGCTGGCACCGATTTGCAGGATGGCCATAAGGTGACGGCGACCGAACTTGCCGACAATCTGCCCGATCCCGCACTTGGCGGCTGGTCGACGCGGCCCGACCGGATCGCCATTCTGAGGAAGCATCTGCGCGGCAAGGGTGCTGCGGCCATTGGTGCGGCCGCCGGCATCGATTTCGGCCAGGTCGACCTGCCTGGGCCGACCGGCGAGGCCAACACGCTGTCGCTGTCGTCACGCGGACGGGTGCTGTGCCTTGGTCCTGACGGCGATACGCTGCTGGCGCAGACGATCCAGGCGCTCGCCGCCGGCAATGCCGTGCTGGCCGTTGCGCCGGGTGCACCGGCAGCCCTTTCCGCGTTGACCGGCAAGGGCCTGCCGCTGGCCGCCATCGACGGCCGGCCGGATCCGGTCGAGGCGCGCGCGCTACGCGTCGACGTCGTCGCTTTTTCGGGCACGTCCGAAGCCGCGCGCATCGTGCGCAAGGTCATCGCCGACCGCTCCGGCCCGATCGTGCCGCTGGTCACCGAGGTGCTCAACCCGGCGGCTTATGCGCATGAGCGCGCGGTCTGCGTCGACACCACCGCTGCGGGCGGCAATGCGAGCTTGCTGGCCGGGGCCTGACCCCGGTCAACTTTTGTTTTATGCATGTCGTTGTCCCAAAACCGGGACCACTTTTGGCCGACATGCATTACGCGCCTTCGACGACCGAAAAACCCTCGAACTGGGGGTGGCCGAGATAATGGACCTTTGTCGTGCCGACATTCCTGTGGGCGGCGCGGAAATTCTCGGACTTGGTCCAGGCGATAAAATCATCGTGGCTGGCCCACACCGTGTGCGACGCGAAAAGCGTGTAGCCTTCGGTCTCGTTGACCGGGCCACGCAGCAGATGGAACTCCCTAAACCCCTTCATCTCAGCAAGGCTGGAATCGCGGTTCTTCCAGACGGCTTCGAAGTCGTTCTCCGAGCCGGTCTGCACCTTGAAGCGGTTCATTGCGATGTACATGGCGGTTCCTTTCGTGCGGATGTTGATGATTGGCGGCTGCAGCGTTTGTTCTGCGCACATTCAAAATGGGCCGATTTCGGTCTCGAACTCCAAATTTGCGCTTGCTGCCTGTGGTGGAATCGGAGGGAAGGGGGCTGCCTTGCGGACAATGCCAAGCGCTGCCTGATCGAAAGCCGCCGATCCTGAGGTTTCCAAAATGCGCAACTCGTTTATGTTGCCCTTCCTGCCTATGACGAATGTGACAACCGCATTGTTGCGTGCCGCCAGCTGTAGGGAAGGCGGGAGGGTGCGATTGACGCTGCCGAGCTTTCTAAAAACATCGCCGCGGTAGTTGTCTTCCGCGGCCGTGCCTGCCTCCTTTTGCCTTTTGCCCTTGCTGGCTGCTTGCGCCGACCGGTCCTCGCCATC
>NZ_RZTB01000019.1:4654-81985 GCF_003997735.1 Mesorhizobium sp. M7A.F.Ca.MR.148.00.0.0
CCGCCGTCTTTGAAGGGACAGCTGCCGGAGTTGGCCTGGCTCTAGGGATCGGAGGCCGCTCCGGAACGGCGACAGGCGCTTCCGTGCTCTCGGCCTGAACGGTTGGCTCCGCTGGTGTTTCGGCCTTCCTATCCACGGTCTGATCATCGGAGCGCGGGGCGCCGGCCACCAATATGTCGGGCGTCAGCGTCTGCTGTTTGACAGCTTCCGGCAAAGGCTTGAGCGGCTTTGCTGCGTCCTTCACGGGTTGCGAAGGCGCCGTTGGCGGCGACGGCTTGGGCGGCGTTGCCGGCTGTGGTTTGGCCGGTTGCGGGCTGGGCACCAGTGCAACGTTTATTGCCGCCGGGTCCTTGTCCAGCGCGCTGCCGGCCACGTTGCTGCCCGACTGTTCACTACCTTCCGGCTGCTCGGCGTCCTGGAAACTGGAAATCCCCGTAGGGGAGATCAGAAAGGCCGCCGCCACCGCGACATGGAGCAGGCAGGAGACGACGATCGCCGCCGTCCATTTGCGGCTCCAGGCCGATGGCCGCGGCAGCGCGAGCGGCTCGCTTGGCTCTATGGTCAGCTCGGCGCCGGCCTCGGGGAGGGGATTGATGTCCTGCATGTCTCGCCGCGAGACCTGCAGCGACAAGAGCAGAGTTGTCAAATCAAGATCGTTCGCCGGCAGTCTGCTATCGCCGGCCAGAGGCTGCACTACGGTGTTTCGCGGGAATGCATGATGCAGCCCCACCTCAGACTCCGAAAGCGATCCCGGTCTTGGTGTCCGTCTTCAGCTTTCGCATGCAGGCGTTCGGTTCGACGCCGGTACCGGTGCATTCGGTCGCGCTGTTGATCAGCACGCGGCTGACTTTCGAGCACTCGGTGCCGGCCAGATCGAAACGCGTCACCTTGGTCTTGCCTGCCGGCAATTCCTTGAAGTCGAGCACGGTCAGCCGGTCGACGACGCCGGCCTCGTTGAACAGGGCGATCTCGAACGCCGCCTTGGACAGGTCGGCGCCGAGATTGTTGTTGACTACGAACGTCAGGCGGCAACCCTTGTCGGAAGGTTGCGCACCGTTGAGTTCAAGGGTCAGCGCAGGGACCGGCGCGGACTCTTGTGCCCACGCCGGAACCATCGCAAGCGACATCGCCAGCATCGAGGTCAGCAGACGAAGGGATGTCATCAAGCTCGTCATGGTCATCAGCCTCCAAATCGCATCGTCGCCGCCAGCTTCAGGGTGACGCCGGGCTCGTAGGCCGCGAAAACCGGCTGCGGCGGCTGGCCGGCCGTGGTCAGGTTGAGCGGGTTGGCGTATTTTACATCGAACAGATTGTCGGCGCGGAAATCAATCTTCAAATTGTCCGTCGCCTGGTAGCTGGCGAAAGCATTGACCAGCGTGTAGTCCTCGGCGATCGGATTGCCCTTGGTCTTGCCATTGTATTGCACTTCGCCGCCCACGGTCAGCTTGTCCTCGAGGAAGCGCAAGCCGAGCTGCGCGGTGACCTGGGATGAGGGGATGGTCAGCAGGTCGGCCCGAACGTCCTTGTAGGAAATGGTATGACCATTGGTGATTGAGGCCGAGAGCCCGGCATAGCCCCATCCGGCATCATAGACGCCCTCAAGTTCGAAGCCGTCGATCTTGGCCTTGGCAAAATTCTGGTACTGGAAGCATATCGGGATACCGGGTCCGCTCGGGCAGCCGGCTGTCGGGTCAAACCGCGACAGGGTAACGCCATCGATGTAGTCTTCGACATCGTTGTTGAAATAGGCTGCCTTGATGCGCAGCGCATCGCCGGCTTCGAGGATGTCATCCTGCTTGTAGTTGACGCCGAATTCGACGGTCTTTCCGGTTTCCGGCCGCAGATTGGGATTGGGCAGGAACGGGAAGGTGACACCTGCCGGATGGCGACCGCTGATCAGTGTTTCCGACAGGGAGGGTGACCGGTATCCTTCCGCATAGGTGCCGTAGAATTGCAGGCCGGCAAGGCTGGCGCTGTCGAAAGGCGAGACGCCGACGGTGATGCGCGGCGACAACCGGTCCCCCGACGTTTCGTGGGTGTCATCCTTGAGGCTGTAATTGTCGTAACGCAGCCCGGCGATGACTTCGAGCCACTCCCAGGTGAGCTTGTCCTGGACATAGGCGCCGGAGACGTTCCGCTTGCCGGAAGGCGTATAGAAGCTGTCGCCACCGGCCGTGCCGCCGGTCTCGACTTTATCGCCGGCCCAGTCGCCGCCATAGGTCAGTTCGTGCGCGATTCCCGCAGTCTCGAATCTGGACGTGTTCCAAATGTCGATGCTGGTCGTGCCGATGTCGAATGTCGATGTCGAGCCAGCCGGCAAAACAACTGGAAGGCCGGTGCTCGGGTCGAACCGGTTGAGAGGCACGAGGCTGGTCAGATCGAGATTGGTCTTGTTGTAGGAGGTGTTGATATGGAGATCGAGCCAGCTCTTGTCCTCATCCGTAATGTTGTAGCGGGCGGTGAAGGTGTTCGACTTCAGGTCGACGTCATTGACCGGCACGCCGCCGCTGATCTCGTTCCAGCCGTCGCTTGAGCCGACCCAGCCGAGCTTCAGCTCACTGTTGTCGGTCGGCCGGATGGTGGTCTTGAGCAGGCCGCTAAGCACATCGAAGCCGGTGCCCTTGACGGTGTCGCCACCGCCATCCTTGTAGTCGTCATAGTTGCGGTAGACGATGTTGCCGAGCACATCCCAGTTCTCGTTGAGGCGGTAGGCACCGGATGCGCTTGTTGTCCAGCCCTTGCCGTTGCTCTCATAGCGTCCCGTGACGGAGCCGGCCCATGTTTCTTCCGGCTTAAGGAAATCCCCGGCGTCCTTGGTGTCGAAGAAGACGACGCCGCCGATGGCGCCTGAGCCATAGGTGTTGGCGACAGGACCACGGATAACATCCACGGATTTGACGAGTTCGGGGTCGATGTAGAAGGTCGACTGCGTGCCGTGGTCGGAACGCTGGAAGTTCTGACGGGCGCCGTCGACGATGACCGCGACGCGACCAAAATCCTGCAAGCCTCGGATGTTGATACTGGTGCTGACGCGTCTGGCGTCGGCCTGCGCCGCGACACCGGGCACGCCAAGCAGCATCTCATTCGGCGTCGTCGCCATGCGGCGGTCGAGCTGTTCCTGGCCGACATGGCTGGTCGATGCCAGCGATTCGATCGCCGTCTCGCCGGTGCGGCTGATGACGAGGATCTTGTCGAGCAGCGTTGCTCCCGCTGGTGCGGCGTTTTCTTCTTCAGCCTTCTTCGTTTGCTCTGTCGGCTGCGCCGCTTGCTGGGCGTTGGCCAATTGCGCCGACAAGGCGATAGCCGCCACGCTTGCCAGCAATGCCGCCGCGCCGTTCGCCGCCGACCGGCCACGCCATTCCCAAGTCACCAACCCCATGCCCCAACTCCAAAGTCCAGGTTTCATGCTGGCTGGCCCGGGGCTGGCTGGCATTTTTGATCGTCTCCGGCGTCTTAAATGTTGACTCATTTAATCCGGTATTGCACTGACTAGTAAACATGATTATTCAAGTCAAGAAATGAATCGGATTACGCAACGCCTAGCCAGACGCCCGGCACAGGAAAGGGATCGACAGAGATGAACACCCACAATCCCAACGATTTTCGCTATCGCGTCCGCCGTTCCGACGATGCCTCGGCCCCCACCCGTTTCGACCGGGTTCCGCTGGAGGTGCGAACCCTGTCCAGCAACACTCTGTTCCAGGGCGAGCACGAGATCGGCATCGAGCATCACGGTGCGCTCTACCGGCTGAAGATCACCCGTCAGGGCAAGCTCATTCTCAACAAGTAAGGCTAGAGCGGTTCACCGTTTCACGGAAACGCCGAACCGCTCTAGCTCTTTGTTTTAACGCAATTCCGGACGGAAAACCGTTTCACACTTTTCCCGGAATTGCTCTAGGCAGCAGGGACGAAACATGGATCAGCGCGTAAAACCCGCCCCGCATGAAATCCGGCGGGCACGGACAGACAATCCGAAGACGCGCGAGCGTGATCTGGCTGCCCAGCTCGGCATTTCGGAAGCCGAACTGGTCGCCGCGCATTGCGGCGACGGCGTCGTGCGCATCGAGCCGCGCGTCAACGATCTTCTGACCGGCCTCGAGGCCGTCGGCGAGGTCATGGCGCTGACCCGCAATGAGAGCGCGGTGCACGAAAAGATCGGCGTCTATGACAAGGTCGTCACCGGCAACCACAATGCCATGGTGCTTGGCGAAAACATCGACCTGCGCATCTTCCCGAAGGTCTGGGCACACGGCTTTGCCGTCGAGAAGCGAGACGGCGACGAAATCCGCCGCAGCCTGCAGTTTTTCGATGCGGCGGGCGAGGCCGTGCACAAGGTGCATTTGCGTCCGGCCTCCAGCCTCTATGCCTATCAGAAGCTGGTTGCCGCGCTCGAATCGTCCAATCAGGAGCCGACCGTCGACATTTCGGGACCACTCCCCGATGACGAGAGCCATGGCGACGAAGCGGCCGCCAATCTCGACGATCTGCGCGACCGCTGGAGCCGGCTGACCGATGTGCACCAGTTCTTCGGCATGCTGAAGACGCTGAAGCTCAGCCGCCTGCAGGCGGTGCGCCTGGTCGGGCAAGACTATGCCTGGCAGCTCGACAATGATGCCGTCCGTGCCATGTTTCATCACGCTGCGGAGGGCGAGATGCCGATCATGTGCTTTGTGGGAAACCGCGGCTGCATCCAGATCCATTCCGGTCCGATCAAGTCGATCAAGCCGATGGGGCCATGGATCAACGTGCTGGACGAAACCTTCCACCTGCATTTGCGCACCGACCACATCCAGGAGGTCTGGGCGGTGCGCAAGCCGACCAAGGACGGTCATGTCACCTCGCTTGAGGTCTATGATTCCGACGGCAAGATGTTCATCCAGTTCTTCGGCAAGCGTCATGAAGGCGAAAGCGAGCGGGACGACTGGCGCTTCCTGACGGAAAACCTGCCGCGCATCCCAAGCGCGACCGCAGCCTGAGGAAAATGCGATGCGTTTTTTCCCAAGATTGTCGACCGTGCGCGGATCTATTTTCCGGCCGGTGATCGGTCTCTCCATGGCTGTTATCGCACTGCAATCCGCCAGCGCCATGGAAGGCACGGCCGTGTTTGCCGATCCTTCGAAAATCGTGGCCGTTGGCGGCTCGATCACCGAGATCGTCTATGCGCTCGGCGAGGAAAAGCATCTGGTGGCTCGCGATTCCACCAGCCGGTACCCAAAGGCGGCGCTTGATCTGCCCGATGTCGGTTATATGCGTGCGCTGTCACCGGAAGGCGTGCTCTCGGTCAACCCGACCGGCATCCTGGCGTTGCATGGCAGCGGTCCCAAGGAAGCCGTCGACGTCTTGAAGAAGACGAGCGTCCCGTTCATCGAAGTGCCCGAGCACTATAGCCACGAAGGCATCCTCGAAAAGGTCCGTATCGTCGGCAAGGCGCTCGGCGTCGACGCCAAGGCCGAGGTGCTGGCCAGGGAACTCGATGCCAAGCTCACGGCCGCCGAACGGCAAACGACATCGATCAAGGAACGCAAGCGCATCCTGTTCGTACTGTCGATACAGGGCGGCAAGATCCTGGCGGCCGGCAGCGAGACCGCGGCGGACGGTATGGTCAAGCTGGCTGGCGGCGTCAACGCGGTCGAGGGCTTCTCCGGCTACAAGCAAATGTCCGACGAGGCGATCATAACCGCCAGACCGGACGTGATCCTGATGATGAGCAATGCCGGACCTCCGGTCTCGGACGACGAACTGTTCGGCAATCCGTCGATCGCCTCGACGCCGGCCGGAAAGGCGCGCAAGCTGATCCGCATCGACGGTGCCTATCTGCTCGGCTTCGGGCCACGCACGGCCGATGCCATCCACGACCTCGCTGTCTCGCTTTATGGCGGGCAGGTCACGGACTGAACGGGCGGATCATGGTCGATCAATCGATCGCCGGCCCGGTGATGGCAAGCGTATCCGAAGGCGACAGGTCGGGCCGCGCCCGCATCGTCATCCTTCTGCTGTGCCTGGGGCTGGCGGCTGCCGTTTTTCTGTCGCTGACATCGGGGGCTTCGGACGCTTCGGCCGTCAACGTCATCGGGGGCTGGCTGTTCGGCACAGTGCCTGATGACGCCGCGGTGAGCGCCCGCGACAGCCTGATCGTCTATGACATCCGCCTGCCGCGCATCATCCTCGGCATGCTGGTCGGCGCGGCGCTCGCGGTCTCCGGCGCGGTCATGCAGGGACTGTTCCGCAATCCGCTGGCCGACCCCGGCCTGATCGGCGTCTCGGCCGGCTCCAGCCTCGGCGCGGTTGCCGTCATCGTGCTCGGCGCCACGATATTGGCTCCGGTGACCGCCTTGCTCGGCACGCTTGCACTGCCGCTGGCGGCCTTCTGTGGCGGGCTCGCCACCACGCTGGTGCTTTACCAGGTCGCGACGCGGCGGGGGCAAACCTCGGTTGCCACAATGCTGCTTGCCGGCATCGCGCTGGCGGCGCTCGCCATGGCGCTGACCGGCATTCTTATCTTCATGGCCGATGATCGCCAGTTGCGCGACCTGACCTTCTGGCAACTCGGATCGCTCGGCGGCGCAACCTGGGCGAAGATCGCGTCGGTAGGGCCGATCATCGTGCTGGCGCTGGCGGCGATGCCGTTCCTGGCACGCGGCCTCAACGCGCTGGCGCTTGGCGAGGCGACCGCCGGTCATCTCGGCATTCCGGTGCAGCGGCTGAAATACACGGCCATCGTCGGCGTCTCTGCCGCGGTCGGCGCATCCGTCGCCGTCAGCGGCGGCATCGGCTTCGTCGGCATCGTGGTACCGCATCTGCTGCGCCTGCTGATTGGTCCGGACAATCGCTATCTGCTGCCGGCGTCGGCGCTGCTCGGTGCCTCGCTGCTGCTTCTGGCCGACGCGGTCGCACGCACCATCGTTGCGCCGGCCGAACTGCCGATAGGCATCGTCACCGCGATAGCGGGCGCGCCGTTTTTCCTTTGGATCCTGCTGCGCAAGCGCGGCGTGGTTGATTTGTGAGGCTTGATGATCGAGGCCAAGGATGTTTCGGTTGATATCGCCGGCAAGCCTATCGTCAGCGGTATCGATTTCCACGCGCGGCCGGGCGAGATCGCCGCCATCGTCGGCCCCAATGGTTCGGGCAAGACGACCTTCCTCAAAGCGCTTTCCGGCGAACTCGCCTACACCGGGCGCGTTGCCCTCAACGGCCGAGATCTCTCGACGATGAAGCCGGTCGAGGTGGCCGTCCATCGTGCGGTGCTGCCGCAGGCGACGACGCTGTCGTTCCCGTTCACCGTGCGGGAAGTGGTCAAGCTCGGCCTTGTCGGCGGCCGCTCAGGCGTCTTGCCGGGCGAGGATGCGCGGCTGCCGGAACGGGCGCTGGCGCGTGTCGATCTCGACGGCTTTGCCGGCCGTTTCTACCAGGAGCTTTCGGGCGGCGAGCAACAGCGCGTTCAGCTCGCACGCGTGCTGTGCCAGGTCTGGGCACCGGTGCTCGACGGCAAGCCGCGCTTTCTGTTCCTCGACGAGCCGGTTTCCAGCCTCGACATCAAGCACCAGCTGATCATCATGAACATTGCCCGCGACTTCGCCAGAAGGGGCGGCGGCGTGGTCGCCATCCTGCACGACCTCAATCTGACCGCCATGTATGCCGACCGGATCTTCGTCATGCATCGCGGCAGGCTAGCCGCCACCGGGTCGCCGCGGGATGTGCTGAGCGATGACCTGATCGAAAAAGTGTTCGACTGCCGGCTCAGGGTCGGCGTGCTGCCGGCCGGCAATATGCCGTTCGTGCTGCCTCAGTCAGCGGCCTGATTGCAGATCTAGCCCGCGCCCCTGCTGGGTCAGGCAGCTGGTGCGCGGCGCTCCAGCATGTCGATTCCGAGCAGGTTGCGCACATTTGGACGTGCCGCCACGAGGTCGGCGATCGTATAGCGCTCCAGCACGGCGAAGAACGCGTTCAGCGCCTCGCGCAGCGCCGAGTTCAGCGCGCAGCTATCGACGAGCGGGCATTCGGCGGCATCGTTCTCGAAGCATTCGGCCATAGCGAAGCTCTCTTCTGTCACGCGCACGACATCGAACAGGCTGATGGCTTCGGCCGCCCGGCCAAGCTTGACGCCGCCATTCCTACCGCGCACGGTCTGGACGAGGCCGTGCTCGACCAGGGGCTGCAGGATCTTGAACAGGAAAAGCTCCGACACCGAATACGCGGCCGCGATCTCGGGGATGCGGCTCAGTCGGTCATCATTGGCCGCGCAATACATCAAGATGCGCATGGCATAGTTGGTCTGGCGCGTAAGCCGCATTTTGTCCTCACAAGGCACTGGTGCGGTGCAACCACGCCAGATCTGGAAATTTTGCTGATATGGCTTTGACCCGAATTTCCGGATTCGCCACATTGGCCTCGGCGGAATATGGCCTATACCTTGGAATAATTCCAGACTAGCTTCGCCCGATAGATGAATTTTCTCCTCAACTTTGTGTGCGCGGCCGGGGAAAGTTCCGGGCGAAACCCGCTGTCGCGGGTATTTCGGCCATCGGAACACTAAATAGGCTGAGATCGACGAGGAGCGGCTCACCCATGTCACAATCGGCTTCGCCCCTGGCGCCGGTCCGTTTCGATGCCGAGGCGGATGCCAAGCTTTCCGCGTTGCGGCGGACGAAATTCCTCGCGGCGGCCGCACTGGCGCTTTGCGTGCTGGTGTTTGCGCTCGCCAAATCCTTCGAGCGCACCTATCCATGGCTCGGCTTCGTCGCCGCCTTTGCCGAGGCCGCGACCATCGGCGGGTTGGCCGACTGGTACGCGGTGGTGGCGCTGTTCAGGCGGCCGCTGGGACTGCCGATCCCGCACACCGCCATCATCCCGGAGAACCAGAACCGCATCGCCGACAATCTCGGTCGCTTCATCGAGGTCAACTTCCTGGCGCCTGAACCGGTGCGCGAAAAGCTCGCCGAGGTCGATTTCTCGGCACTCGTCGCCGACTGGCTGGCCGATACGGAGCGCGCCGCCGGCCTGTCGCGCTTCGTCGTGCGGCTGGTGCCGCAGACGCTGGCCGCTGTCGAGCAATCCGGCCTGCGCGGCTTCGTCACCAGCCGCATGCTGGAACAGATCGAAAAGGTGCCGTTGGCGCCGCTGGCCGCCGAGCTGTTGTCAGCGCTTACCGACGACCGCCGCCACCAGAAACTGTTCGACGAGTTCACCAAGGTGATCGGCAGGTTCCTCAATGACGAACAGGCGCTGGCGACGATGCGCGAAAAGATCCGCGAGGAACTGCCGTCGCTGTTCAACCTGTTCCGCGCCGACGCCTATCTCCTGAAGAAGATCGTCGCCTCGGCCGGGTCGCTTCTCGACGAGGTGAGGGCCGATCCCGACCACCCGATGCGCGCCGAATTCGACCGCTTCGCCCAAGGCTTCGTCGAGAAGCTGAGAACATCGAAGCAATACGCCAAACGGGCCGAGAAGCTGAAGCGCGACTTCCTGGCCCGGCCGGAGGTCAAGGGGTTGGCCGGCGAGATGTGGGCAAGCCTCAGCCAGTTCATCGAGCAGGACGCCAAGGCGCCGAATTCGGTTGTCCGCGCGCATCTTGCCAACATGTTCGTCGAGGTCGGTCGCCATCTTGCCGGGGATGCGCAGATCCGGGCCGACATGAACCAAGGGTTCGTGGTGGCTCTGGCGTCGTTCGTGGAGAGCCAGAAGGCCGGCGTGTCGACATTCATCGCCGACCAGGTCAAGCGCTGGGACCTTGCCCAACTGACGCGGCTGATCGAGATGAACATCGGTCGGGACCTACAGTATATCCGCTTCAACGGCATGATCATCGGCGGGCTCGCCGGTGTCGTGCTCTATGTGGCCGAGCGGCTGTTCCTCGTGAATTGATGCGCGGCCGACTGGCGCTCATTCCTCCGCTTTCATGGACTCACGGCATGCGAGTGCTATTCTCCCGCCGAGGGTGCCCGCATCATGCGGCAAAGGGGAGCAAACGAGCATGGCGAAACAACCGGAATCCGATTCCTTCATGGACATGTTCGGCAGGTTCGGCCGCGACCTGAAGGTGCCCAATGTCGATGTCGAGGCGATCCTCGCCCATCACCGCAAGAACCTCGAAGCGCTGGAGAAATCGGCACGAGCCAGTGCCGCCGGCGCGACCTCGCTGTTGTCCAGGCAGCGCGAGATGCTGGAGGACACGCTGCGCGAGGTCACGGTCATGGCGCAAAGCTACAGGGCGCCGGGCAATCCGCAGGAACTGATGACCAAACAGACGGAGTTTGCCAGAAAGTCTTTCGAAGTCGCATTGAAGAATGCGGGCGAAGTGGCTGAACTGGTCAAGAAATCCGGCGCCGAATCGGTCGACATCCTGCGCACGCGCATCAAGGAGGCGATGGAGGAAATCCGCGCCGGCTACGAGAAGAAGTAGCGGAAATGGCCGAGGCTGGCTCGTTGCTGCCAGCGGCCCCTGAAGCCTGGAAATCCCGATTTAGCCTGCGACTGCGCTCGCGGCGTGGCACGATTGCGGCCGAAACCGGCGGAACGGATTCGTGCCGAGCGAATTGACAGAGGCCGTCAGTTCGTGGTCCGGAGGCTTTGGAAGCGATCGGGAAACCAGGAATGAACGAAATACGGCCTAAAGCGCCGCCGACCTACGAGCAGTTGAGGATGATGGCCGGGCAGGAGCTTGGCGTATCGGAGTGGACGACGGTCGACCAGAACCGCATCGACCAGTTCGCCGAATGCACCGGCGACCACCAATGGATCCATGTCGACCCTGAAAGGGCGCGGCGGCAAAGCCCGTTCCGCACGACGATTGCGCATGGCTATCTGACGCTGTCGATCATCGGCGCACTGGCGCTCGGCATGGGCATCGTGCCCGAGAACACCCAGGCTGCCTTCAATTATGGCTTCGACAAGGTGCGCTTCCTGGCGCCGGTCAAGGTCGGCGCGCGCATCAGGCTGCGCATCACGCTGCTGTCCATGGAGGACAGGGGTCCCGGCCAGTATCTCATGAAGGCAGCCAATACGGTCGAGATCGAAGGCGAGGAAAAGCCTGCCTTGACGGCTGAAACGCTGGTCATGCTCTATGAACGCCGCAAGCGGGCAGGCGCCTGAGCCTGTTTGGGAATTCTACTCTCTGAGCGGTGTGGCGCGTCACGAACCCCTGGATTCCGTGCGGCCTGCGGCGCGGGCAGAGAGCAGCGCGAGGACCAGCGCGATCAGCGCCAGCACTGTCGCCGTCTGAAATGTGACCTGCATCCCCCGGGCGGCCTCGGAACTCAGAAGACCAATGCTTTGGTGCTTTTCGGCCGATGCGACGGCGAATATGGCACCCATCAACGAGGCGCCGGTGATCAGCCCGAGATTGCGCGAAAGGTTGAGCAGGCCGGAGACGACGCCGCGCTGGCCGGCACTGATGCCGGCCATGACGGCTGCATTGTTGGATGTCTGGAACAGCGCGTAGCCGATGCAGGTGACGGTGATCGGAACGACATAGCCGGCAATGCCGAGCGTCACCATGGCGAGCGACAGCAGGAACGTGCCTGTCGTGAGGCTGAGCAGGCCGGCGACCATCATCTGGTGGGCGCCGAAGCGATCGGTCAGGCGTCCAGCCACCAGCGCCGACAAGGCCGAGACAAGCGGCCCGGTCGACAGCACGAGGCCGACCATTGCGGCATCGAGCCCAAGTCCTCGCGAAAGATAGAACGGGGCAACCACCAAAGTCGCCATCATTACCGTCGCGACAACGAGGCTCATGGCGAGACTGGCGCTCAGCTGGTAGTCACGGAAGCTTGCAAGCTGGATCAAGGGGTTTTTCACACTCGCCTGCGCGGCGGCGAAAAGAAAAACACCGATGCCGGCAGCGACCAGCAGGCCGACGTTGAGCGGTCCGAAATTGCCTCTACCAAGCGTCATGGCCAGTGCATAGGCGGCCAGCGTCAAGGCCAGCAGGGCAGTGCCCATGGCATCGAACGTGCCTCGGTCGGCCTGCGCTGTCTTGGTGCGCGCCGGCAAGGCACGCCAGGCGAGAGCGAAGGTGAGCACACCCAGCGGGACATTGACGAGGAAGATCGCGCGCCAGCCAAAGCCGGCGATCAAAAGGCCGCCGAGCGAGGGGCCAAGTGTCGTGCCGATCGCGGACATGGCGCCGAGCAGGCCCATGGCGCTGCCAATTCTGTCTTTGGTCACGGTTTCGGCGACAAAGGCCAGCGTCAGCGCCATCATCAGCGCCGCGCCAAGTCCCTGCACGGCGCGTGCGGCGATCAGCAGCCACAGCGTCGGCGCCAGGCCGCAGAGCACCGATGCCGATGTGAACAGCGCAATGCCGCCAAGCAGCAACGGCCGGCGTCCAAACATGTCGGCGAGCCGGCCGGCGCTGACGATCAGTGTGGTGATGGCGAGCAGATAGGCCAGAACAACCCATTGTACGGACTGGAACGTCGCGCCGAAATTCTGCATCAGCGACGGCAGCCCGACGCTGGCAATGCTGGTTCCCAGCGAGGATAGCAGCGTGGCGAGCGACAGGCTTGCCAACGCCCAGCCGGCGGATTGCATCCGTGGCGGCGCCGATGTCAGCCGCCCGTCCCGATTTTGCTCAGCGATTGCCACGGCGATCTCCTTCCATCAGTCCCACAACCGGAACTGCCGGAGATCTAATTCCTTGGCCAATGTGGCGGAAGGCGCAGCATTTGCATCTTATTCGTGCGTTTGGCGCCATATCATGCCATGATCTGTCGATGACGTCACCCGATCTCAACTTACTGTTCGCTCTCGACGTCCTGCTGGCCGAAGGCAGCGTGGCGCGTGCCGCCAGCCGCCTGCGCCTCAGCCCCTCGGCGATGAGCCGGACGCTGGCGCGGCTGCGCGAGGCGACGGGAGATCCGCTGCTGGTTCGCGCCGGTCGCGGCCTGGTGGCGACGCCGCGTGCGGAAGAACTGCGACAACAGGCGGGTCGTGTCGTCCAGGATGCGGAGGCCCTCCTGCGCCCTGCCACCTTGCTCGATCTCCCGAGCCTGGACAGGGTGTTCACGCTGCGCACCAATGAGAGCTTCGTCGAAGAATTCGCGCCTCGTCTCGTCGCCCGTATCCAGGCCGATGCGCCCGGCGTGCGGCTGCGCTTTGCGCCGAAGTCCGATAGAGACGTCATGTCGTTGCGCGACGCGGCGATCGACCTGGACATAGGCGTCGCTGGCGAGACCGGACCGGAGGTGCGCATTCAGGCGTTGCTTCGCGATCGTTTCATCGGCGCCGTGCGAATGGGCCATCCGTTGAGCGAGGGCGCGGTGACGCCAGAGCGCTATGCTGCAGGCCGGCACATCAGCGTTTCACGGCGTGGCCGCGAGAAAGGGCCGATCGACGGGGCTTTGAACCGGCTCGGGCTGCAGCGGACAGTCGTGTGCATGGTTTCCGGTTTCTCGGCAGCCCTTGCCATGGCGCGCACGTCCGACCTGATCGCCAGCGTTCCGGAGCGGCATACCGAGGGCGCACGCGCCGGCATGCACAGTTTTCCCCTGCCGGTTGCCACCGCGGAGGTCACCATCTCGATGCTGTGGCATCCGCGCCTCGATGCCGATCCGGCGCAACGCTGGTTGCGCAACTGCGTGCGGGAGGTCTGCGCGGCGTCGCGCTGACAACGATGAGAAGCCTGCGCCAACGGCCGAGGCTTCTCATCCGTCCCGTTTATTCGGTTTGGCGTTTCCGCAAATATCTCAGTGCGCCTAGTGTGAGCGTCGCCATGACCGAACAGTAGCCCACCAGCGGCCACGCCGTGTCTCCATCAAGCAGGATGACGAACAGCGTGCCGAGGATGCCGACGACAAGGCTCTGGATGCAGAAGTAGAGCGCGACGGCGGTTCCCGCGACATCGCCGAAGGCCTCGAGCGCGCCGTTCGCAGTGACTGAGACAGTGAAGACGATGCCCACGGCGATGAGCCACATCGGGCCGACGAATGTGACGAAGGACGGCTGTGCGAACAGTTGCCCGGCCGCCAGCAGAGCCGCGCCGAGCAGCAACATCGCCATGCCTCTGATAGCACTGCCCGCAATGCCCCAACGTGCAATGAACTTTTTGGCGAAGCGGGTGGTCACGATCATCACCAGCGCCGCGGTGGCGAAGGCCAGGCTGAAACCGAGCTGTGAAAAGCCGGCGCGGTCCATGAGCACCCGCGGCGCCGTCGAAAAGAACACGAAGAAGGCGCCCATGGCGGCACTGAAGCCGAGCGTGTACGCCCAGAAGGCGAAGCTGGAGAGAATGGGACGAAACGCCATTCGCCTGTCGTTGCCATTCAATGGTCGTGTTTCATGCCATCTCGGCCATGCATTGAGGGTGGCGGCTATCGCCAGACCGCCGAGCGTCAGGAAGATCGCGCGCCAGCCGAGATTGTCGGCGATCAATGCACCGGCAATCGGCCCCAACGCCGGCACGAAGGCCAGCATCGAACTGAACAAGCCGTAGATGACGGCACTTTCAGGCCTCCGCGCATAGACGTCGCGAACCGTTGCAAACGTCGCTACGAGAACGGCGGATGCACCGATGGCCTGCACGACCCGCAAGGCGACGAACACCATGGCCAGCGAGGTGCAGGCGAGCAGGACCGAAGCGCCTGCAAACAAAAGCGCGCCGCCGATCAGCACCGGACGCCTGCCCATCCTGTCGGAAATCGGGCCGAAGACGATTTGGCCGAGCCCAAGACAGATCATGTAGAGGCTCAGCGTCAGTTGGATGACATCAGGCGTTGTCTTGAGGATCTCCGGCATCGCCGGGACGATCGGGAGGTAGATGTCCATGGCCAGCGAGGCCAGGATGTCGAAGGGCGCCATCAGCACCATGGCTGCTGGCAGGGAAGTGGTCCATGTCGGGTTTTTTGGACAAGGCATGATTGAACATCCGCTCAAATGGCTACATTTGGCGGCGATCTGCCGTTCTCACTGAAGATGGGAAATGACGGGCCGCCGCAACAACGAACTGCTGTTGCGGCCTACTTGTCTGCTGACTTGCTGGTTCCCATAGTCGCTATCCCGGATCGCGCGGATATTCTCTCGACGCGCAGATCCGTCCCTTAGCAGCCGGAGGTTGTCCAGGCAACAGGATCAGCTTGGTCGCGCCATCGCTGCCTCGATCACCCTGAAAATCCGCTCGTCCGTGCATTGGGCGACGTTGAAGCGCAGGAAGCGGCCAGCCGTCCCGGACAGGCTGAATGCGTTGCCGGGCGCCAGCACGATGTTGTCGGCCAGCGCGCGGCGGGCCACTTCAGCCGCATCGACGCCATCCGGCAGGCTACACCACAGGAACAGGCCGGCCGGCTGGTCGATCCAGGGTGTGATGCCGATCGCCTTCAGGCGGGCGCCCGTCTCGCCCATGGCGCGCGCAAGCCGTGCGCGCAGCAAATCCATGTGCTTGCGGTAGCTGCCGTCCTTCAGCAGGGTCAGCACCAGTTCGGCCGCAAGCCGGCCGCCGCCAAAGGTGGTGGCGATCTTCAGGTCGGTCAGGGGCTCGATCCAGTCGCGGGGGGCTGCGATGAAGCCGCAGCGAACCGACGCCGACAGCGTCTTGGAGAAGCTGCCGATGTGGACGACGCGGCTCAGGCCATCGAACGCCGCCAGCCTGGGGGCGGGCGCATGTTCGAAATCGGCGAAGATGTCGTCCTCGACGATAGTCAATTCCGACTGGTCGGCGAGCTTGAGCAGCCGATGGGCGGTGACTGGCGACAGCACCGCGCCGGTCGGGTTGTGGATGGCGGAATTGGTGATGTAGAGGCGCGGCCGATGCTCGGCCAGCGCCTGCGCGAACAGATCGATATCCGGCCCCGACGGCGTGTAGGGAACGCTGACGACCTTGGCCCGGTGGGCGCGCAACAAAGCATGGAAGTTGAAGTAGCAGGGGTCGTCGACCAGCACGGTGTCGCCGGGCTCGATCAGGAACCGGCACAACAGGTCGATGGCCTGCGTGCCTGATTCCGTCAGCATGATCTGCTCGGGAGAGGCCTCGATGCCGTGCCCGGCCATACGCCGCGCCAGCAATTGCCGCAGCGGCGGCAGGCCGAGCGGCGTGCCGTAATCGGCCAGTGCGACATCGTCGGCACGCGCTACCGTGCGCAGTGCCCGGCGCAGACCTGCCTGCGGCATCCACGAGGCCGGCAGCCAGCCGCAGCCGGGTTTCAGCATGTCGTCGCCGGCCTCCAGGGACTGGCGTGAGATCCAGAGTGGATCGACCGCGCGGTCGAGGCGGGGACCAATCTCGGCCAGCGACAGCGGCGCCAGCGATCCGGCGGCATAGAATCCGGAGCCCGGCCGCGAGCGGATCGTCCCTTCGGCGGCGAGCCGCTCATAGGCTTCGACCACGGTGGATTTGGACACTCGCATGGATTTGGCAAAGGCGCGGATCGACGGCAATTGCGCTCCCGGCGTCAGGCTGCGCGCCGCGATCCGCTGGCGGATCGTCGCCATGACACCTTCGACCAGCGTTCCGCTGCTCTCGCTTCCTGTGGTCTGTTTGTCCATCCGTACTGCTCTGCCAAGCATGACAGTTTTGCATAATTGTACCGCATTGTCTCTGGCGATACCACCGGCTCCGCGCGATACGGAGCCGACAAACGGAGCATACGATGGACAAGACCGCGAGCGGCTGGATGAATGGATTCATCGGCGTGTTGATCTTCAGCGGCTCGCTGCCGGCAACGCGCGTGGCGGTGAAGGATTTCGATCCGACATTCCTGACGTCGGCCCGGGCGGCGATTGCCGGACTGCTTGGCCTGGCGCTGCTGCTTCTGTTCCGGCAGAAACGCCCGGAGCGCGGCGATCTGCTGTCGCTGGTGATCGTCGCACTTGGCGTGGTTGTCGGCTTTCCCTTGCTGACCGCGTTGGCGCTCAAGCACGTCACCACGGCCCATTCCATCATCTTCGTCGGCCTGCTGCCGTTGGCGACCGCGATCTTCGGCGTGCTGCGCGGCGGCGACCGTCCGCGCCCGGCGTTCTGGCTGTTTTCATGCATAGGCAGCGCGCTGGTCGCGGGTTTTGCCCTGACGCAGGGCGTGACGGCCTCGCCGGTGGGCGATGGTCTGATGCTGGCTGCCATCATCGCCTGCGGCCTGGGCTATGCCGAGGGCGCTGCGCTGTCTCGCAGGCTCGGCGGCTGGCAAGTGATCTGCTGGGCGCTGGTGCTGTCGCTGCCGATCATGCTGGTGCTGACGCTGATGACCATGCCGCCTTCGTTCGACGGCGTCGGCGTCAGTGCGTGGATAGGGCTTGCCTATGTTTCGCTGTTCAGCATGCTGATCGGCTTCGTGTTCTGGTATCGCGGGCTGGCGCAAGGCGGCATCGCCGCGGTCGGGCAGTTGCAGCTGCTGCAGCCATTTTTCGGATTGGCACTGGCAGCGACGCTGCTGCACGAGCAGGTCAGCCCGCTGATGGTCGTCGTTACGGTCGGCGTGGTGCTTTGCGTCGTAGGCGCCAAGCAATTCGCGAAGCAGGAATTGCCACGACGCGCGATCGCCTGACGACGATGCCGTCCTCGCCTAAAACTTCGTCACCACGCCGATGCCGATCCCCTCGAAGCCGCCCATCGCCATCAGGGCCGCGGGCGCCTCGTCGAGGCTGATCCTCTTGCCGACCAGCAGTTCGGGCTTGAGCTTGCCGTTGCGGATCATGTCCATCATGGCCTGGTAGCGGTAGGCCTGCATGCCGTGGCTGCCGAGGATTTCGAGCTCGAAGGCGATCACCTTGTCCATCGGCACCTGCGGCCGGGCATGCTCGCCCAGCATCAGGCCGACCTGCACATGGCGGCCGCGCCGGCGCAGATTGGATATCGAATTGAACGAGGTGGTGGGGTGGCCGAGCGCGTCCATCGACATATGCGCGCCGCCATTGGTGATCTGCTTGACCGCCTTGACCACGTTCGGCGTCGTAGATGCATTGATGGTGGCGACGGCGCCGATCTTTTTGGCAAAATCCAGTTTCTCGTCGGTGAGATCGATGGCAATGACATTAGCGCCCATGGAACTGGCGATCATGATCGCCGACAGGCCGACGCCGCCGCAGCCATGCACCGCGACCCATTCGCCCGGCTTCACCCGGCCCTGGTCGACAATGGCTCGAAACGAGGTGACAAAACGGCAGCCGAGGCTGGCGGCGGTGGCGAATTCCATCTCGTCGGGCAAGCGCACGAGATTGGTGTCGGCGTGCTCGATGGCGACATATTCGGCAAACGAGCCCCAGCCGGTGAAGCCAGGCTGCGTCTGGTGCTCACAGACCTGGTGATTGCCCGAATTGCATTCGAAGCAGCGGCCGCAGCCAACGGCGAACGGCACCGTGACGCGCTCGCCGGCCTTCCAGCGGGTGACCTGCTTGCCGGCGGCGACGACGATGCCGGCCAGTTCGTGGCCCGGCACATGCGGCAGCGTGATGCCGTCGTCATGACCCATCCAGCCATGCCAGTCGCTGCGGCACAGACCGGTCGCCTCGACCTTGATGACGACGCCATCGGCTGCCGGCTTCGGATCGGGAACGGTCTGGATCGTCGGCGCTTCGCCGAATTTCTCGAAGACGACGGCTTTCATCGGTCACTCCACCCTCTGTGCTGCAGGAAACGATAGCCGATTCCCTGTCTGGTCGAGCGGAAATCGATTCCGCCACGCCTGTTGGCAGGCAGCAGCTCTTAACCGGTTTCGCGGTTGCGAAAGTCGGCAAGCCGGGTTTCGCCGGGGGCAAGCAGCCGACCGTCCTCGGCATGGACTTCCAGGCGCTTGATCGGCCGGCCGGTGAGATTGTCGACCATGAAGGTATAGGGTTCGCCCGGTCCGGCGAAGTAGGTCTCGCCCCATTGCCGCAGGGCAACCAGGACATAGAACAGGCCGCGGCCCTTTTGCGTCAGCACATATTCATGATGCGCGCTGCCGTCGGGTGCCGGGACCGTTTCGAGGATGCCATGCGCGACGAGATTGCGCAGCCGCGACGACAGGATGTTCTTGGCGACGCCGAGGCTCTTCTGGAATTCGCCGAAGCGCCGCAAGCCGTCGAACGCGTCACGCACGATGAGCAGCGACCACCAGTCGCCAATCGCGTCCAGTGGTCGCGCTATGAGGCAATCCGCTTCGTGGTGGCTCGTTCGTTTCACCATGGCAGTCGTTGGTCCAGCATTCGATTTTCGGTTGCAACATAAAACTGTTCTGCCTATCCAGCAAGAGGTTTCAAGTTGAAACCTTCTATGGAGAGAGCAGACATGAACATGCAGGTGGCGAACAGCGGCGCAACAAGCCTCGAGCAATCCGATGGGCCGCCTCGGGTGGCGCCGCCGCCTGCGGGATTGTCACGATTGACCGCGCTGATCTTCGCCATCGCCTGCGGCCTGAGCGTTGCCAATGTCTATTTCGCCCATCCGCTGCTCGACGCCATGGCGCATGATTTTGCTATCGCGCCGGCCTCGGTTGGCATGGTGGTGACGGTCACGCAGATCGGCTATGGGCTCGGCCTGTTCTTCATCGTGCCGCTGGGCGACCTGTTCGATCGCCGCAAGCTGATTGCCGGGCAGGCGTTTCTGTCTGCCGTGGCGCTGGTGGCGGTCGGGGTCGCGCCCTATGCGGCGATGCTGCTGGCGAGCCTGGCGGTGGTCGGGCTGCTTGCGGTGGTGGTGCAGGTGCTGGTCGCCTTCGCTGCCGACCTCGCCGTAGCGTCGCAGCGGGGGCGGGCGGTCGGCACCGTCACCAGCGGTGTCATCCTGGGCATCCTGCTTGCCCGCTTCGCTTCAGGGGTCGTCGCCGATTTCGCCGGTTGGCGCTGGGTTTATCTTGTCTCGGCCGGGTTGACGCTCGTCATGGCGATGGTTCTCTACCTCATCCTGCCGCGCCATGAGGCGGAGCGGCCACGCACATCCTATCCGCGCCTGCTCGCTTCGGTGCTGCTGCTGTTCGTACAGGAGCCGCTGCTGCGCGTGCGGGCGGTGCTGGCCATGCTGATCTTCGCCAGCTTCAACGTGCTGTGGGCGCCGCTGGTGCTGCCGTTGAGTGCTGCGCCATTTTCACTTTCGCATACCGAGATTGGGCTTTTCGGCCTTGCGGGCGTCGCCGGCGCGCTCGGTGCGCGCTGGACTGGCGGCCTCGTCGATCGCGGACGCGGCCAGTTGGTCACCGGCTTCAGCCTGCTGCTGATGATGGCAGCCTGGCTGCCGATCGCCTTCATGGGCATGTCGCTGTGGCTGCTCGTTGCCGGCATCGTCATGCTCGATCTGGCGATCCAGGCCGTCCACGTCACCAACCAGAGCCTGATCTTCGCGCGGCGCCCGGATGCGCGCAGCCGACTGGTTGGCGGCTATATGATCTTCTACTCGGTCGGCAGTGCCCTGGGCTCCATCGCCTCGACCATGGCTTATGGTGCAATGGGCTGGAATGGCGTCTGTGTGCTTGGCGCCGGCATCGGCCTGTTGGCGCTGCTGTTCTGGGCGTTGACTCTGCGCGTCGGCAGATAGGCCTATGGCGACGGCGCGGTGTCGAGAAGTGGCTGCCAGGCTCGGAACCAGTCGCTCGCCTCGGCCTGCCACGGCCAGATGCCCGTCCACAGTGGGATAGATCAGTTGGAGAACACCGAAATCCAGGCCGTCGTAGAACCAGAGGTCCCAGCCGAAATGCTCGCGGTAGTGGTCGATATGAACGGCGCCGAATTGACAGTCGAAACCTTCGATAAAACCGGGCGATCGCTGCCCTGGTTGGAAAACCTCGCCGGAGCGGACGCGGCTGCAATACTCGTTGATGATGAACTGGGAGATTTTCCGGCTTCAGGCCGATGACGATGAGTTCCGGCGCCTTGAAGTTGTGCTCTATTCCAACCGAATAGGTGGAAGGCGGATCGTCGCCTTCCTCCAGCACATGCAAGATGTGGCAGCCATAAGCCTCTATATCGGCCAGCGCCTTGGCTTCACCTGGGTCGGTGGCTTTTCTACTCGGCATCGATCTGGTTCTGGGGCGCGGCTTTCTGGAAGGCGGGCAGCGCCAGGCAGGCGGCGTTGATGCGCGCGATCGTCGGGTAGGGGGTCAAGTCGACGCCGAAGCGGGAGTTGCTGGCAATCTGCGCGGCGAGGCAGATGTCGGCCAGGCCCGGCGCATCGCCATGGCAGAATGTACCCGTCTCCGCCGACGACGCCATGATCTTTTCAAGCGGCCGGAAACCCTCGTTCACCCAGTGGCGGAACCAGTTGGTGATGTCTTCGTCGCCGGCGCCGAACAGAGTGCGCAGCGAGGTCAGCACGCGCAGATTGTTCACCGGGTGGATGTCGCAGGCGATCATCTGCGCCAGCATTCTCACGCGTGCCCGGCCGGCCGGGTCCTTCGGCAGCAGCGGTGGTTCCGGGCTGGTCTCGTCGAGGAACTCGATGATCGCCAGCGATTGGGTCAGCAGCGTGCCGTCGCCGAGGATCAGCGCCGGCACCAGCCCTTGAGGATTGACCGCGAGATAGGCTGGTTCCAGATGCTCGCCATGGCGCAGATGATGCGGGACATAGTCGTAGCTCAGCCCCTTCATCTCCAGCGCGATCCGCACCCGATAGGAGGTGGAGGAGCGATAGTAGTTGTGCAGGATGAGTTCGCTCATGGCCTCACTTCGGTTGGCCGATGGTCACTTCGATGGTCCCGATGCCGTCGACGCCGCCGGTCATCGTGTCGCCGACGCCAACCGCGCCGACGCCTGCCGGCGTACCGGTGAAGATCAGGTCGCCGGGCTCGAGTTCCATCGCCTCGCTGCAGATCGACACGATATCCGATATCGGCCAGATCAGTTCGGCGAGGTCGGCGTCCTGCCTGACCTTGCCGTTGACGGCGAGCCAGATGCGGCCCTTCTGCGGGTGGCCGGATTCCTGCGCTTGCACCAGCGGGCCGCAAGGGGCGGAGCGGTCGAAGGCCTTCGACCAGTCCCAGGGCCGGGCGGCCTTCTTGGCCTCGTCCTGCAGATCGCGGCGGGTGAGGTCGATGCCGACACCATAGCCCCAGACATGGTCCAGCGCCTTGTCGCGGGGAATGCGGAAGCCGGCTTTGCCGATCGCGGCCACCAGTTCGATCTCGTGGTGCAGATTGGCCGTCAGCGGCGGGTAGGGGATAGCGGTGCCGGAATCGACCACCGCGTCGGCCGGCTTGGTGAAGAAGAAGGGCGGATCACGCTCGTCATTGCCGAATTCGCGGGCATGCGCCGCGTAGTTGCGGCCGACGCAGTAGATACGGCGCACCGCAAAACGATCGGACGAACCGGCAACGGCCACCGATGCGGTTGCGGGCAGGGGAAGGACGAATTCTGTCATCAAGGGTCTCTGCTTGGTTGCCGGAACATTCGACCGATTTAGGGCCTGGACAAGGCGATTTGGTCGAGAAAGTGCCGGCGGCACTTTCCGCCGGAGATGGCGATATACTATTTGGCAATAATCTGGCCATGGTGGAGAGGTTATTCTAATCGCTCACGAACTGAAATGAACCCCATGACCGCAACCCACGATCGCGCCCGGTTCCTGATCATCGACGACCATCCGCTGTTTCGCGAGGCGCTGCACAGCGCCGTGCAGATGGCCTATCCGGAAGTCGACACGGTGGAGGCGCGCTCGATCACCGAGGCGCTCGATCTCTTGGCCGATGCCAAGCCGTTCGACCTCGCGCTTCTCGACCTCTCGATGCCCGACGTGCACGGTTTTGACGGGCTGCTGCAACTCCGGACCCGCTATCCGCGCCTGCCCGTGGTCATCGTCTCAGGCTATGAGGAGCCGAAGATCATTTCCGAGGCGCTGTCCTACGGCGCTGCCGGCTTCATCCCGAAATCGGCGCGCAAGAGCGACCTCGCCGCCGCCATACGCTCGGTGATGGAAGGCGCGATCTATGTCCCGGAAACCTATGAAGGCCGCACGCCGGACGCCGAAAGCGTCGACCGCGCCGACATGGTGCAGCGCCTGTCGACGCTGACGCCCCAGCAATTGCGCGTGCTGCAGATGCTGCGCCAGGGCCTGCTCAACAAGCAGATCGCCTACGAGTTGCAGGTGGGCGAGACGACCGTGAAGGCGCATGTCTCGGAAATATTGCGCAAGCTCAATGTCTACAGCCGCACGCAGGCGGTGATCGAGGTGTCGAAGCTGGACAATGCGGAGCTGTTTCGCGACCAGGCTGGGTTTTGAGCTTGCTGCGCTCGGCCCTCTGGAGACAAATGACCAGTTAAGCCAGCAAATGTGCCAGCAGCGCCCTTAACTGCGCCGGTTTCAGCGGCTTGCGCATCAGTTCGATGCCGCCGGAGCGGGCGGCTTTGGCGACTGCTTCCGAACTGTCGGCGGTGACGATCAGCGCCGGCACGGCGCGGCCGAGATAGTCGCGGACTTCGGCGATGGTCGTGGTGCCGAGATCGCCGCCGTCGAGATGCTGGTCGGCAATGACGATGTCGGGCACCCAGTCGGTGTCGCCAAGCATGTCGAGCGCATCGTCGGTCGAGGTCGCGGCCCGCACCAGGCATTGCCAGCGTTCGAGCAGGAAGGTCATGGCCTGCAGCACCTCGATATCGTTCTCGACCAGCAGCACCTTGGTGCCGAACAGGCCATAGCCGCGCGGCCGTTCCATGTCGGCAACGCTGGCGATGGCATCGGCTGGCGCACCGATGCCGACCGGAACATCGATGTGGAAGATCGTGCCGCGTCCGACCTTCGACGAGAATGTCACGGGATGGCCGAGCGCGCTGGCCATGCGGCGCACGATGGCGAGCCCGAGCCCGAGACCGCCACCGTCCAGTTCGGCATTGGCCGGCGAGGTGCCGCGATGGAATTCCTCGAACACCGCCTCGCGCTGGTCGTCGGGAATGCCGCAGCCCGTATCGGCGACGTCGATGCGGATGGTGTCGCCGCGATGTCTGGTGCCGACAAGCACGCCGCCCGAGCGTGTATAGCCCAGCGCGTTGGAAAGAATGTTCTGCAGGATGCGGCGCAGCAGCGTGCGGTCGGAGCGGACCACGGCATGGACCGGCCGGAATTTCAGCGACAGGCCTTTCATCTCCGCCACCGGCAGGAAATCCGAGCGGAGCGACGAGAACAGCGCCTCCAGGCTGACATCGCTTATGTCGGGCTGCACCACGCCGGCATCGAGCTTGGAGATGTCGAGCAGGGTTCTAAGCAGGTCCTCCATCGTCTCCAGCGAGCGCTCGACCTGCCGCACCAGTTTCTTGCCCTCGTCGCTGGTCTGAACTTCGGCGAGGGCCGAAACCGAGAGATGGGCCGCATTCAGCGGCTGCAGCACGTCGTGGCTGGCCGCGGCGAGGAAACGGGTCTTTGACAGGTTCGCCAGTTCGGCGTTTTCCTTGGCGGCGCTGAGGTCGATGTTCGACTGCTCCAGCCGGCGCAAGGTCGAGTGCAGTTCCTCGGTGCGGGTGCGCACCCGGTTTTCCAGCGAAATCGCGGTCTGGAACAGCGAAAAGGCGTTGCCTTGCTGGTCCATAGAGCGCTCGACGCGACTGACCAGTGCCGCGTTGATCTTCTTCAGCTTTTCAAGATCGTTTATGTCCCTCAGCGGCATCTTGTTTGCGCCGTCCTATTCCGCCGCCTGGCGCTCGCCAAAGGCGATGCCGGTAAAAGTCTGGTTCAGATGCATCGACCGGTACTGTTCGCCATAGGTGCCGAAGCCGATGACATTGTTGACCCGGTAGAGTTCCGAGATCTCGCGAAATACCTGCCGATTGCGCGCGTCCAGCCGGCGCAGCACGCAGTCGAAGCCGAGGATCATGTCGATACCGCCAAGCCTCTCCTCGACATCGCGCAGGGCGGCGCGCGTCGATTCGACCATGTCCTTGGGTTGAGCGATCGACAGCACGACGCCATCGTCTATGGCGCAGAAGAACGACAGCGAGCCGTCGGCATGCATCTTCTGGATCGACCGGCAATAATATTGGCCGCCCACCTTCACCACCACGGGATGCGAGGCGAAGCTCAGTGGCGTCAGCATCTGCGCGACGATGCCGACGGACGCGGAATATTCCTGCGCCGCATTGGTGGCATTGAACTCGCGCACGATGCGATGATCGGGATCGGAAGCCGTCACCACCAGTTTTTCATCGGTGGGAACGAAATTGTCGGTCTTGAAGACATGGAAGGGAATTTCGGTCGATATCAGCACGATGATGGCGCTGTCGGAGGTGACCTTGCCGTTCGAGATCAGGCGCGTCGTCTCGAATTTCAGATCGTCGCCGGCGGAGCCGCCAAGCAGCGGAATGTCGTCGAGGCCCCAGTGGATGGCTGAACTCACCGCTTCTTCGGCATAAGAGAGCCCGTCGATGAAGCAGAGCGCGAAAGTGCCTTTGGTCCGATCGCAACCAAGGCGCGCGCGCAGCGATCGCCGCAGGGTCTCCACCTCGCCGGTGATCCTGTCCATACCCGACGAGGACAGATTTTCGACCATCACGCTGACGGCGGTGAACGCGGTGGACGGAAGCAGCATGGCCAGCACATGGCCATCCTCGAGACCTTGCGGCGTGATCTCGCCGGCAGTCGAACAGCCGGCGTGGTGGAGCGCCGGTGCGTGGGTCATGAGCGCCTGGGAAAGGGCGCTGGCTTCGACCAGGCTCTGGGAAAAGAACAGCAGGGCAAAGCCTGCGTCGATGGCGGCTGCTTCCAGTGCGATCGCCTTGGCGAACGCCTCCATGTCGGGCTCGTCCGTGGTGAGCGCCGACAGGCCGCATGCATAGCGCGTCTGTGAATTGGCCAGCGATGTTCTCCGCATTTCCTCCGACGCTTTTTTGTGCGCGGCTGTTTTTAAATGCTTCTGGCGCGCGGGCGTCGACCGACATTGTTGCCTTCAATCGGCGGTTTGGCAATGGGGCCACCGGCACCGCATGTTTGGGCGCGGCCATGACCGAAAGTACAATGTTCCGCGTTTGCGACGTGCTGTTTTTTGTCCGATGTGCGGTGTACGAATAATGCACCACCGAAGCGCGAATACCGCGTCGGCAGCGTGGATACCAAGGTTGATACCCAGGGAGGGACCATGTCGGACGTTTCGTTGATGGTGAACGGAAAGCGGGTCAGCGGTGCTGCCGAGGACCGAACACTTCTGGTTCACTTCCTGCGGGAAAATCTCGGCCTTACCGGCACGCATGTCGGTTGCGACACCTCGCAATGCGGTGCCTGCGTCGTCCACGTCGATGGCAAGGCGGTCAAATCCTGTACGATGCTCGCGGTGCAGGCCTCCGGCTCCACCGTGCTGACGATCGAGGGCCTGGCCAATGGCGCCGACCTGCATCCGGTGCAGGCCGCCTTCAAGGAACATCACGGGCTGCAATGCGGCTTCTGCACGCCGGGCATGATCATGACGGCGACCGACATGATCAGCCGCCACCCCGAAGGGCTCGACGAGGCGACGGTGCGTGCCGAGCTCGACGGCAACATCTGTCGCTGCACCGGCTACCACAACATCGTCAAGGCGATCCTCGCCGCATCGATGACGATGAAGGGGTCGAAGGGTAAGGCGAAACAAGCTGCTTAGGCAAGGGAATAAGGGAGTAGGGCAGTAGGGGAGTAGGGCAAAAAGGCCAACGCAACGAGGCCCTTTTTCCCTAGTCCCTTACTCCCTACTGCCCTACTCCCATAAATTCCGGAGGAATTTCTGATGGGCATTGAAGGTGTTGGCGCTCGGGTCGCGCGCAAGGAAGACAAACGGTTCATCACGGGCGCCGGCCGCTATGTCGACGACATGGTGGTTCCCGGCATGAAGCACGCCGCCTTTGTGCGCAGTCCGCACGCGCATGCGCAGATCAAGAAGATCGATGTGAAGAAGGCCCAAGGCATGCCCGGCGTCATCGGCGTGCTGACCGGCAAGGAACTCAAGGCCGACGGCATCGGCAATCTCATCTGCGGCTGGATGATCCACTCCAAGGACGGCTCGCCGATGAAAATGGGAGCGTGGTCGCCACTCGCCTTCGACCGGGTCCGTTATGTCGGCGACGCCGTCGTCATCGTCGTCGCCGAGACCAAGGGGCAGGCGCGCGACGCCGCCGAGGCGGTCGAGATCACCTACAAGGAGCTGAAGGCCGTCGTCGATGCCTCCAAGGCGATGGACAAGGGTGCGCCGCAGATCCACCCCGAAGCGGACAACAATCTGATCTTCGACTGGGACATCGGCAATGCCGACGACACCGCGGCGGCCTTCGGGAAGGCGGCCCATGTCGTCAAGATGGACATCATCAACAACCGGCTGGTGCCCAATGCCATGGAGCCGCGCGCCGCACTTGGCCATTACGACAAGGCCGAGGATCACTATACCTGCTGGACGACCTCGCAGAATCCGCATGTGGCGCGGCTGGTGATGAGCGCCTTCTACAATGTGGCGCCGGAAAACAAGCTGCGCGTGATCGCGCCCGATGTCGGCGGCGGCTTCGGCTCGAAGATCTACATCTATCCCGAAGAGATCGTCTGCCTGTGGGCGTCGAAGAAGACCGGCGTGCCGGTCAAATGGGTGGCCGACCGGACCGAGAGTTTTCTGACCGACGCGCATGGCCGCGACCATCACACCCATGCTGAAATGGCCTTCGACAAGGACCACAGGATCCTCGGCCTGAAGGTGGAAACCCAAGCCAATCTTGGCGCCTATATGTCGCTGTTTTCATCGGCGACGCCGACCTATCTCTATGCGACGCTGCTGTCGGGCCAGTACAACATCCCGGCCATCCACGCCAATGTGAAGGCGATCTACACCAACACCGCGCCCGTCGATGCCTATCGCGGGGCAGGGCGGCCGGAAGCGACCTTCGTCATGGAGCGCATGATGGAGACAGCGGCCCGCCAGTTCGGCGTTTCGCCGGCCGAGCTGCGGCGCAAGAACTTCGTCACAGCGTTTCCGCATCAGACGCCGGTCATCATGTGCTATGACGCCGGCGACTATGCCGCTTCGCTCGATGCGGCAATGCAGGCGTCGGACTATGCCGGCTTCGCCAAGCGCAAGGCCGCCGCCGCCAACAAGGGGTTGCTGCGCGGCATCGGCATGAGCTGCTACATCGAGGCCTGCGGCATCGCGCCGTCTGCGGCCGTCGGCTCGCTCGGCGCCGGTGTCGGCCTTTGGGAATCGGCGGAAGTGCGCGTCAACGCGGTCGGCACGATCGAGGTGCTGACCGGCTCCCACAGCCACGGCCAGGGCCATGAGACGACCTTCGCGCAACTGGTCAATGAGCGCTTCGGCGTGCCGCTCGATTCGGTCTCGATCGTCCATGGCGATACCGACAAGGTGCAGATGGGCATGGGCACCTATGGCTCGCGTTCGGGTGCGGTCGGCATGTCAGCCATCGTCAAGGCGCTCGACAAGGTCGAGGCCAAGGCCAAGAAGATCGCGGCGCACCTGCTTGAGGCCGACGAAGGCGACATCATCATCGAGAACGGCGCGCTGAAGGTGGCCGGCACCGACAAGAACGTGCCGTGGTTCCAGATGGCGCTGGCCGCCTACACCGCCCACAATCTGCCTGGTGGCATGGAGCCCGGGCTGAAGGAGACGGCGTTCTACGATCCGTCCAATTTCACCTTCCCCGCGGGCTGCTACATCTGCGAGGTCGAGGTCGACCCGGAAACCGGCGTGACCGAGATCGTCCAGTTCGTCGCCGCCGACGATTTCGGCAACATCATCAACCCGATGATCGTCGAGGGCCAGGTGCATGGCGGGCTGGCGCAAGGCATTGGCCAGGCGCTGCTCGAAGGCGCCTATTACGACAACAGCGGACAATTGCTGACCGCGAGCTACATGGACTACACCATGCCGCGCGCCGGCGATTTGCCGTCGTTCAAGGTCTCGACCTCGAACACCCCTTGCCCGGGCAATCCGTTGGGGATCAAGGGTTGCGGCGAGGCCGGCGCCATCGGCTCGCCGCCGGCGGTGATCAACGCTATCACCGACGCCATCGGCAGCAACGATCTTGCCATGCCGGCTTCGCCGTCCACCGTGTGGGCCGCGATCCGCGCGACGAAACATTGAACGCGAATGGCGAATAGGGGTAGCGAAAAGGGAAGAGAATGTTCGCTCCTTCCTGCTCGCTCTTTCACCCAGGGGAGAAAGACAAATGTACGCAGTCAACTATCATCGCGCCGCCTCGGTCGCCGATGCCGCCAAGCTGATCAAGACCGGCGACGCCAAGCTGCTTTCGGGCGGTATGACGCTGATCCCGGCGATGAAGACGCGGCTTGCCGCGCCGTCCGACCTTGTCGACCTGTCGCGGATCACGGAGCTGCAGGGCGTCACGGTGTCGGGCAAGACCGTCACCATCGGCGCTGCCACCACGCATAATGCTGTTGCCAATGACGAGAAGCTGAAGAAGGCCTGTCCGGCGCTTTCCCATCTGGCATCGCTGATCGGCGATCCGGCGGTGCGCCACAAGGGAACGATCGGCGGCTCGATCGCCAACAACGATCCGGCGGCCGATTATCCGGCGGCGCTGCTGGCGTTGGGCGCGACCATCGTCACCAACAAGCGCGAGATCGCTGCCGACAAGTTCTTCAAGGGCCTGTTCGAGACCTCGTTGAAGGATGGCGAGATCGTCACCGCCGTCACCTTCACCGCGCCGGCCAAGGCGGCCTATGAAAAATTCCGCAATCCGGCATCGCGCTACGCCATCGTCGGCGTGTTCGTGGCCAAGGGCAAGGATGGCGTCAGCGTCGCCGTTACCGGTGCCGGCGACGACGGCGTTTTTCGTTCGAAGGAGATCGAGGCAGTATTAGCCGGGAACTTCGCGGCCTCAGCACTCGAAGGGGTGAAAGTGCCGGCGAAGAATTTGATGACCGACATCCATGCCTCGGCCGACTATCGCGCCAATCTGATCGCGGTGATGGCCAAGCGCGCGGTGGCTGCCGCCAACGCCTGATACGTCAGTTGTGGACACGGAGAAGGGGTCATGCGCCCCTTTTCCTTTTGTGGCGACCTGTAGTTGTCCAAACTTTTGATGGAATCGCCCCCGCACCAATCGTTTGCCTGAGCAATTTCTTCCGCCCGACACTTCACCTGGAACTGCACCGGCGGCAATCTCGCACTTGCACAAATCCATATTGCACTGCAATATGGATTTGGGCGGGAATGCGAGCCGGGTTCGAAATATCGTGCCCTTTCGCATGCCTATTTGCGAGAGGATCGGCATGACCGACATTTCCGCGACGCATGTCGTTCCATCCCGATCCGCCGCCGACAGATCAACCAGAACAAGACTGGCCTATCTCGACGGCTGGCGCGGGCTTTCGATCGCACTGGTGCTGATCGGCCATTTCTTTCCGGTTCCGGGAATCAATCTTGGCGTGCTGGGCGTCGAATTCTTTTTCGTGCTCAGCGGCCGGCTGATGGGCGAGATACTGTTCATCGAACGCTACCCGCTGAAAAAATTCTTCAAACGCCGCTTCTCCCGCATCTATCCGGCTCTTTTGGTCTTCGTAGTCGTCGCGATGATTGCGCTGTCCGGCACATTCATCGCCTTCAAATGGAAGGCGGCGCTGACGGCGCTGACATTCACCTACAACTATGCCGGCATTCTCGTGACGCGGGCAGGGGCGCTCGACCATATCTGGTCGCTCTGCATCGAGGAGCACGCCTACATCATCCTGGCGCTGATCAGCGTCATCGTCTCAAGTCGCTCTCGCGTGGTCGTGCTGCTCCTGGCGCTGGCCTTGCTGGCCATGGCCAATGGCGCGGTTTCGTACTGGGTCTTCGGCATGGACTACGAAACCACTTATTGGCGCACCGACGTGCACATCGCGTCGATCCTGCTGTCGGCTTCGATCTGCCTGCTGAAGGCCGACGGCATGCTGCCGGCGTTTTTGAGAGGCAAGCATGTGGCCCTGGTGGCGACGATCTGCGCCGTTGTCCTGTTCCTGGATCAGGTGCCGACGCCGATCCACTATCTCTTCGCGGTGCCGCTGCTGGCTCTGGCCGTCAACGCACTCGATTTCAGCCCACGGTATTTTTCCGGATTGCTGTCCTCCTGGCCGATGGCGACGCTGGGTCTGTGGTCGTATTCGCTCTATTTGTGGCAGCAGCCGTTCTACAAATTCGTCTATGAGCAAGGCAGCGCGCCGATGCCGATGCTGGCCGCGGTCTTCGCTTGCGCGGCCTGCAGCTATTACCTCATCGAGCGCCCGGCGCGCGAATGGCTCAACCGCAACTGGTGAGCAACAGGGCGTTCAGGCCGTCTTGCGGCGCGCCCGCCCTCTCTATGCCTGCAGCGGTCTGACGTAATAGCGCACTGCTTTCTTACCGCCATGGATCACTGCGTCGCCGGCCTCAGTGAAGCCAAGGGCGGCGTGAAAGACATCCGAGGCGGGGTTCGGCGGGTCGGTGTTGACTTCGCAGGTGACCAGATTGTAGCCGGCGCGCTCAACATGGCCGAACAGATCCTGATAGAGCCGGCGGGCATGGCCTCGGCCGCGCGCGTGCGCCGCCACGACGACGCGGTCGACATAGACGAAGCGCTCGTAGCGCTCGCGGAACCACAGGAAATTTGGGCTGTCGTAGCGGGCGTCCTGGTCGAAGGTCATGATGAAGGCTTCGAGATCGCCGATGCGCCTGGTGTAAAACGCTTCGCCGAGCAGGAAGGACAGCTTTTCGGATTCCAGCCATGACAGTTCGGCGGCATGCTCGTTGTTGAGCGCCAGGATCGCCGCTTCGTCTGCGGCCGATACACGGGCAATCGGGGCAGGGGTCGAGGTCATGCCTTGGCCGCCGCGATCGTTGCCGCCACCAGTGATGTGTCGGTGAGCGTGTTGCGATACTCGCGATCGAGATCGGAGCCACCCATGCCGACATGGGGATTGCGGTAGTCCATGGCACTCGGCACATCCTTGAGGGCGGCGAAATGCATTTCGGAAAGGCCGGTTTTGCTGCGCACTTCGGCAATGTTGTGCAAATCCAGTCCGCCGCAGCCGAGGATGACGATGCGGTCGCCGGCCTGCCGCACCAGATCCGCCAACAGCGGCAAGCCTTCGATGGCAGTGTCACGCTGGCCGCTGGTCAGCACGCGGCCGACCTTGCTGCGGATCAGCGATTCGAGCGCCTCGGCCGGGTCGCGCGTCATGTCGAAGGCGCGATGACAGGTGACGTTCAAGGGGCCGGCCGCCTGCGTCAGTTCGCTCATGCGCGCCTCGTCCATGGTGCCATCGGCGTTCAGGCAGCCAAACACCACGCCGGGCACGCCGAGTTCGCGCAATGCCGAGACATCGGCCAGCATCGAGGCATATTCGGTCTCACTGTAGAGAAAATCGCCGCCGCGCGGCCGCACCATGACGTGAAACGGCACACTTGCCTGCTCGAGGGCGGCGCGGACCGTGCCGAGGCTCGGCGTGATACCGCCTTCGATCAGGCTGGCGCATAGTTCGACCCGGTCGGCGCCAGCGGCTTGGGCCGCGAGAAGGCCGTCAATGCCTTCGACACAGATTTCGATCAGCGGAAGGCGGAGAGCTTTGGTCAAGGGGCGATCCAGTCCATGATTTCTCGCCAGCCCTAGCACCGGGCCGGTCGCAGCGAAAGCGCGAACAGCCTTCCGCCTTCGGGCACGGACTTAGCGGTTATTGGCGCAATTCCGTATTCTTGGCGCCTTGCTCGACCTGATCGATCACAAGAAGCTTCACCTCGACATCCCCGATATTGGTGGCCTGATGCCACTGGCCGATCATTTCGATGATGAAATCGCCAGCCTTGTAGGTGTTGCTGATGCCGGTCTCGACATTGGTGACCTTCAGCGTGCCGGCCTGGACATAGGCGTAGCGCGGAAAGGGGTGCCTGTGGACCGGCAAGGTCGCGCCCGACGCGATGTCGTAGGTCGAGACCAGCACCTGCACATTCTTCTGCGGCAACGTGATCGGTTGGCCGGACGCGGTCGTTGTGCGCGACGCAAGAGGTGTCACGACGACAGGCGTGCCGCTGCTGTCCAGCGCGTGGGCCGGGTTCGCGGAAAAGGCCACCGCGAGCAGCAGTCCGGACATCAAAATTTTTCGCATGATTCGCTCCACCCCTAGCGTCAACATCGCGCAGTGGCCACCAGCACGCAAGGCAGCGCCTTGGGCACCTGCCTGCCGGCCAAAAATATTTTTGACGCCCCTCTTGAAGGAAAAAAACACGATTACCAGATCGTTTTCCGTCGAGGCTTCGGCTCGACATACTGGCGTCGCAGCAGCGCTGCGACAGCCTCGTAACCCATGTTGCTTCACGGAGGATATGGCTATGAGAAGCTTTGATTATACCCCTCTTTACCGCACAACGGTCGGCTTCGACCGTCTCTTCGATATGCTCGAGAAAAGCGGACGCTCCGACTGGCCTCCCTACAATATCGAGAAGATTGGCGAGAACGACTATCGCATTACGATGGCTATCGCCGGCTTCGCTCTCGATGAGGTCGAACTCATGCAGAACGGCCCCGAATTGTCTGTCATCGGCCAAAGGAAACCCGACCAGGAAAATCGGGAGGTCCTTCATCGCGGCTTGGCGACGGGCAACTTCAAGCAGGTGTTCAAACTTGCCGACCATGTAAAGGTCAAGGCGGCCAACCTCGAGAATGGCTTGCTGTCGGTGGACCTGATCCGCGAAGTGCCCGAGGAACTCAAGCCTCGGCGCATTGAGATAGGGTCCGAAGCCAAAGCGGTTTCGCTCGAGCAACCCGGCAAGAAGCAGTTGATCGATTTGGATGCGGAGCCTCAGCGCGAGGTCGCCTGATTCCTGGAACCTAGATCTACGGTCCGCCTCCCGGTTCGGCCGGGAGGCACAGATCGCGGAGAATGGAGATGAGAACCGAAACCTACAGTTTTCACCAACCTGAACCGAAAAATCTTGCCGCGGAATCCGCTGGATTGCGGACGCCGGATGATGTGCTGAACGAGGAGACGATGACGATCGGTGCAAAACGGGCTTTGCTCGCTTTCTGGGCTTCCGACGTTCATGCGGTTCCTGACAATCCCGCGTTGCGGCAATTGGACAACGGCGCCATCGTGGAAGTCAGCGACATACTTCGCGCGCTCCACCTCCTGGACGAATCCGGGCGGGAAACGCGTGTTTCAAAGGTGTCGGCAACCGTCAGCCTGTCTTTCGACCGGCGCCGCAGGAAGAGCCGTCTCGGTTGGATGCGGCACCCCTGGCGAGATGACGACGATGATCCGCCGCCAATCCCGGCCTTTGCAACGGTGCCGCCCGGGCGTGGAGGTGGCGGCATGTTGGCCGAGCCGGAGCATGCAATCGCATGATTTCCCGAACCAGCAACAACCCACCGTGCCGAATGGAGGATTACATGAGTGACAGGACGTTCGACCAACCGGTCCTGGTCAAGAATGGCGGGTTCATTCAAGAAATAGGCTGCCTCGACGACGCGTTCGACTTCTTTGACGAGTGGCCAAGGGAACAGCGGGGTCCGATTTTCGAGACGGCCTTTCGAGCCTGCCAGCGTGCTCACGACGGCCAGGTTCCGCTGACGGTGGCGCGCGATGCCGTCGCCGGCTTCGCAAGATCCGTCAAGATCCTGCAGGACCCGCTTGCTCAGTTCCCTTGGATGGACGGCACAAGGTCAGGTCGCGGTGGGGTTACCGCTTAGCCTTGATAAAAGGGCGGCGCTACCAGGATGGCCGGGCCTGCATCGTCGTTTTCACATCGCTACAAGGTGAGTTGTCCTACCAGTTCACCTTGTAGCGGGGCGGCTCGATCGTATTCGAACTCCTGGTGCGGTTTTTGGCGACTGGCTAGGTCAGCCTCGCAACAGTCAGCGCTAATATAATGTTCGAAGCGTCGCCACAGGAGATTCAAATGGTTTCCGCTATCGCAAGTCAACATCCGCATGTCCCGGAAAAACAAACGGCAGTGGGGAAGCCGCAAACCGGCGAAGGATTTTCGCCGGGCCGCAGCGCGGACGCCGTAGGACATCTGGCCAAAATCATGGTTGCCGCAGGCGGCGATATGGATGCTGGCGCGCAAGGCCGCGCGGCATCCAAGATTGCCAGGATGGACATCACGGTTCTGACCGCACCACCCGTAGAAACACCAACAGAGTAAGATATGCTCGTTCGGGCGCCTCCGCGCCGTCATCAGCGGCATGGGCCGCTCTCGCAGATTACGCCACGGCTCTCAGCGGAGGCTCCGCCATCGTCCCCAGGCCGTCGCATTCCGCGCAGGCGCCCGTCTTTCCGGGGCAGCCACCCCGATGGGTTCCCTGCGGGCAGCAGTGCCCGTTTGACGCGTGCCACTTGGAGCAGTCGAAAACCCTGCCGCTGCCATGACAGCGCGGGCATTCCATATTCGATGAAATCATACCAATTCTTGCCCAACCCAAACGCACTCGCCCTGCGCCGCAAGTAACAGGAATCATTGCGCTTTCAAGCACATCGCCCTGACTTAAATTGGGGGGATCGACGGATGGCCGGCATCGATGGCGAGCTATTGTTGCGCCGTAATTACGTTCCCCGTGAAGACCTTGCTCGCCACAAGCCGCGTTGGGCATTGGCCGGCAACAATAGGCTGCGCCGGCTTGTCCCGTTCGTTCTCGGCGGTCACAGCAACTGCGTCATCGGGCTGCGCGTTTGCGGCCTGTGTGGCCGTGGACGCGAAGAGCACCGTCTGGGTGATGAGAGCGGAAACTGCGGCAACCTGGACCAGCACGGCGGCGAGGGCGATCTTCTTCAGCATGCGAGAAAACGCTCTTCGATGTTCCCGGTTCCCCACGCATTCAGGTTTTCTGCTCGCTACGGAACAAGAGACCGGCAGGGCGGTTAACTCGGTTATGCCGAGCAAGATCAAAGAGCCACCATCGACGCCCGCACCGGAGAAGGTACCTGTGCAACGCCGGGACAAAGAAGCCCCGCCCGAGCTTGAGCATGTCGACCCGCCACCCCGAGATGTGCGAGAGGCACCGGCACCCAACCCGAACGGCGGCAAGAGATAAGATCGCCGAGATAGCAGCAAGGCCTTATGCCTGCTCGCGCGAACCTTCCCGATGCCGTGGCGTCATCGAGAGCGCTGGACAGCGGCGCCAGGTCAAGTTGAGAATCAACCTGCTGACCGCGATTTTGCAGACATGCCATAGATCAGCCCCTATGGGCGACCTGACCGTCTCAAGGCCTTGAAAAATTTGGCTCCCCGGGCCGGATTCGAACCAGCGACCAACCGGTTAACAGCCGGTTGCTCTACCACTGAGCTACCGGGGAACGGATGCTCTTATGTGAGTGGCGCAGCCTATAGCTGCCCTTTTCGGCTTTGCAAAGAAGCTTTTCACATTTTTCCGAGGCTTTTTCGCGCAGGCCTTTCTCGCAATCGTCGACGGTTGCCCTCATATTAGCCGTCTTGGCAGGGATATGGAACCGAAAGCGCGGCGGCGGCTTTGGTTCCAGCATGCTTGCGAAAAATCAAACGGGTCAATTTTTCGAGACGATGACAGCACAAGACAACCAGATGCCGGCGCGGAAAATCTCCGTTTTCGGGCGCGAGTTCAAAATGCCGCGCTCGCGCGGGCTCAGAATCACGATCGGCATCCTGCTGACCATCGGCGGTATCCTCGGTTTCCTGCCGATCCTCGGCTTCTGGATGGTTCCGCTCGGATTGCTGGTGCTGTCCTATGAATTCGCCATGGTTCGCCGTCACCGGCGTCGCTTTGTCGTCTGGTGGGAACGGCGTCGCCGGCCCGATTGACCGCCGATAGCGCAGGGTGGGTGTTCAACGGGCGGCGTGTTCTTCCAGTGCCTCATGGATCTGCTTGAGAATCGCCGCGGCCGAGGCAAGCCTTGCCCTGTCGTGCGGCGACAGGCTGTCCGCACCTTCGATGGACAGACGGTCGATTGCGTAATGCAGAAGCTCTCCGCATTGTAGCAGGGACAGGCCAGACGAGGCACTCGTATTTGCTGCCATTGTCCGGCGCATGGCTCTTCCTCCTGCCATGTCCAACGCACGGGCCGCCGATGGAGTTTCTTCTCCGGGGCGGCTATGCTTAACTGTCCGCTAATGGAGCGGTCAGGCCCGGTCCGACGATTTGCCGGATGCCGTCCGGACTGACGCTAGGAAACCGTTCGGAATGCACGGTGGCCGCTTGACGGCATTTTCGCCGCAACCTATTGGAACCGGGTGGAACGCCGGGAGCAATGAGGCCTCGTGGCGGAGTGGTTACGCAGAGGACTGCAAATCCTTGCACCCCGGTTCGATTCCGGGCGAGGCCTCCAATGCCCGGGCCCCCGCGCGGCAGCGCAGGGGCCTGAAGTTCCTGGCACAATGGACCGCGGTTCTGGCGCGGCAAGCGGATTGGTTGGGACATGAGCGCTGATTTCTCCGAACTACGCGTCAAGATGGTCGACGGCCAGGTCCGCACCACCGATGTGACCAGCGCGCCGCTGCTTGATGCAATGCTTGTCATCCCAAGAGAGATGTTTGTCGGCGCCGCCCAGCGCGATCTCGCCTATATCGACGAGGACATCCGCATTGCCGCCGGCGCGGACGGCGCACGCTACCTGATGGAAGCATCCCCGTTGGCCAAGCTTATCCAACTGGCCGAGATCAATCCGACCGATTCGGCGCTCGATGTCGGTTGCGGAACCGGCTACGCCTCGGCCATCCTGTCGCGGCTGGCCAGGTCCGTGGTGGCGCTTGAGAGTGATTCGGCGCTGGCGGAAACCGCCAGATCTACGCTTTCGTCGCTGGGCTGCGGCAATGTGACCGTCGTCCAGGGCGCGCTGCCGCAAGGGCATGCCGCCCAGGCGCCTTATGACGTCATCCTTGTCGGCGGCAGCGTCGCGGAAGTCCCTGTGACGCTGCTGGACCAGCTCGCCGAGGGCGGCCGCCTTGTCGCCGTCGAAGGGCAGGGCAATTCCGGCGTGGCTCGTCTCTTTTTCAAGGCCGGGGGGGTTGTAACCGGAAGACGTGCATTTAATGCGGCAATTAAGCCACTACCGGGGTTTGAACGCATTCGTGCTTTCGAATTCTGAATGATTTGGCCTTGCAGCAGAGGCTTTGTCATGGTCGCTTGCATTTGAACGATCGCTGCTGATGCCAAACTGGGGGCACTTTGGGGTGAGCAGCAGGGAACATCGAACACGCGGCGCCGGCTGATCTATGAGAGAAGCAGGCGCGGCGCGGTTCCCATGGAAAACGAATGAGGGTTTAACCGTGCCGTCTTTACGCAAGTCACTTTTCACCGCCGTCCTCGTTTCGGCGACCATGCTGTCCCCACTGGCCGCTTCAGCCGAAACCATCTCCGGCGCGCTTGCAAAGGCCTACCAGTACAATTCTTCGCTGAATGCATCCCGCGCCGGCGTTCGCGTCACCGACGAGGGCGTCGCCATCGCCAAGTCGGGCTACCGTCCGGTTGTCACCGGCTCGGCGAATATCGATTATTCGAGCAGCCATCTCAACGGCACCAATTCAAGCGTGCGGCTGACCACCGGCAATTTTGGCGTCCAGATCGACCAGACGTTGTTCGACGGCTTTCAGACCAGGAACAATGTCGCTGCCGCCGAAGCGCAGGTCCGGGCTTCGGTCGAAAGCCTGCGCAACACCGAAGAGGGCATCCTGTTCAGCGCGGCCCAGGCCTATATGAACGTGATTCGCGACCGGCAGGTCGCTGTGCTGACCGAGCAGAACCTGCAGTTCCTGACCGAGACGGCGCGCGCGGCGCGTTCGCGTTTCGAAGTTGGTGAAGGCACGCGCACCGATGTCGCCCAGGCCGACGCCTCACGCGCCGCCGCCGTGGCATCGCTGAGTGCTGCCCGGGCGCAGGCGCTGGCAAGTGCGGCGCTCTATCGCCAGATCGTCGGCGACGAGCCGGGCAAGCTCAAGGGCGCTTCGCCGGTGGCAAAGCTGTTGCCGTCGAGCCTCGCCGCCGCCGTCGGGGTGGCCTCGAACGAGCATCCGGCCATCCTTGCCACGCAGCATCTGGTCGACGCCGCCGCGTTTTCGGTGAAGTCGGCCGAAGGCGCGCTGTTGCCGCAGCTGTCGGCTTCCGCCGGCGTTTCGAGCGCCTATCGCAATACCTCGCCTTTGCCAGGCGTCGGTTCGCAGGATGGCACGACCAATTCGGCCAGTGTCGGGGCAACGCTGACGATCCCGATCTATTCGGGTGGCCGCACCTCGGCGATCGTGCGCCAGAACAAGGAATCACTCAGCCAGGCCCGCATCCAGGTCGACGTCAGCCGCGACCAGGTACGCCAGGCCGTCACCGCCGCCTGGACCGAGTATACCGCCGCGCAGCAGCAGCTGACGGCCAACAGGCAAGTGATCGAGGCCGCGAAGCTGGCACTGAACGGTGTCATCGAAGAACGCAATGTCGGCCAGCGCACCACGCTCGACGTCCTCAACGCACAGGCGACGGTCATCACCGCCCAGATCAACCAGGCCGGTTACGAACATGATGTGGTGGTGGCGAGTTACGCCATTCTGCAGGCGACCGGCCGTCTGTCCGTCGACCGCCTTGGCTTGCAGGTAGCGAAGTACAAGCCTGAAGAGCATTACAACGCGGTCAAGGACAAGTGGTACGGCCTGCGCACGCCGGACGGCCGCTGAGGCGTTCTGCCAGGACTGGCCGTGTTCTCCGTTTGAGCAGGATCTTTCGCACTCGGGTTCAGATCGCGCTAATCTGTTGAAATCCCACAAGTCCCCAGATTGGGGATTCTCGTGCGGCGATCCGTCGGTTACGCTGTCGCCATGATTCGATCCGGCTCTGCCGGAGCGGAAACCCACAGGGGTCACAAAGGCGGCGGATGTGACGATGGCAACGGCAAGCAGCGCACAGCGCGAACCTTCCATGGAAGAGATACTGGCTTCCATCAGGCGGATCATCGAAGACAGCGACGGCGGCCGCAAGCAGCCGGGCGACGCCGATGAGCTGAGCCAGGATCTGGAGCGCGCGTCGAGCGCCTATGCGGCCCCCGACGTGGAAGCATTCCGTGCCGACCTGCATGCCGCCCCCGAAGGCAGGAAGCCGGTCACGCTGGCGGAAGTCCAGGCACAGTTGCCGGCGGCCGAGCCGGTGGTCGCGCGCATGGAAACGCCTGCGCGCCCCGATCCCAGCCCGGCAAAGCCATCGATGACACTTGCCGAAGTTAGCGCCCGCGTCGCCGCCGAGCCAATCACGGTTGAATCGCCGGGATCGCGTCCTGTCGCCGACGCTTCCATCGCCGATTGGCGTCGTGAGATCGCCGCGGTCGGTGAGCAGGCGAGGGCGGTGTCGGACCGGAGCGAGGCACGCAAGACGGCTGCCCAGCCGTCCGTGGAGACTCCAAGGGATGAACCGACCGCGAAAGTAGCCGTCGAACCCGAGCCGTCTCGTCCGGATGCAAGCGTGGTGCGGCCGGTGGCGGCCAGCGACGCGCCGCGTCCGGCGATCGTTTCCGAGCATACCGGACGTCAGGTCGCGGCTGCCTTTGGCGAGCTTTCCGATGCGTTTGCCAGCCGCAGCAAGAAGACATTCGACGAAATGGCCGAAGAGATGCTGCGGCCGATGCTGCAGGATTGGCTGGACAACAATCTGCCGACACTGGTCGAAAGACTGGTGCGCGAGGAGATCGAGCGCGTGGCGCGCGGGGCGCAGTAGCTCCCCATGCCGATTGCTAGAGGAAACGGCGCCTTCGTGGCGCCGTTTCTTTTGGTGAGGTCAGTTTGTTGGCAGGACGGCGGATCGCTTTCCGTTGAAATGACCAAGGCCGCGCCTATCTGGTTGTGAGGGTTCGAGACAGCCCTTGCGGTTGACTTGGCCAAAACCTTCCGATTTACACCGGACCAGCAAAACTCCCGACAGCGCGGACCATTTTCCCATGCTTGAAAAGACCTACGACGCCAAAACCGTCGAGCCGAAGATCGCCAAAGTCTGGGAAGAGGCCGACGCGTTTCGCGCCGGTGCCGGCGCCGAGGAGGGGGCGGAAGCATTTACGATCGTCATCCCGCCGCCGAACGTTACCGGCTCGCTGCATATGGGCCACGCGCTCAACAACACGCTGCAGGATATATTGGTGCGCTTCGAGCGAATGCGCGGCAAGAACGTCCTGTGGCAGCCGGGCATGGACCATGCCGGTATTGCCACGCAGATGGTTGTCGAGCGCCAGCTGATGGAAAAGCAAATCCATCGCCGCGACCTGACCCGCGAGCAGTTTATCGAGAAAGTGTGGGAGTGGAAGGCCGAATCCGGCGGCGCCATCTTCAACCAGCTGAAGCGGCTGGGCGCCTCGGCCGACTGGTCACGCGAACGCTTCACCATGGACGAAGGCCTGTCCAAAGCCGTGCTCGAAGTGTTCGTCACGCTCTACAAGGAAGGGCTGATCTACAAGGACAAGCGCCTTGTGAACTGGGACCCCAAGCTGCTCACCGCGATCTCCGATCTCGAGGTCGAGCAGCAGGAGGTCAACGGCAATCTCTGGCACTTCCGCTATCCCATAGAGGGCCAGGTCTTCGACCCGGAAAACCCAACAACCTTCATCACCGTGGCGACGACGCGCCCGGAGACGATGCTGGGCGACACGGCCGTCGCCGTGCACCCTGACGACGAGCGCTTCCGGCATCTGGTCGGCAAGAACATCGTCCTGCCGATCGTCGGTCGCAGGATTCCCGTGGTGGCGGACGAGTATTCCGATCCGGAAAAGGGTTCGGGCGCGGTCAAGATCACGCCGGCGCATGACTTCAACGACTTCGAGGTCGGCAAGCGCCACAAGCTGCCGGCGATCAATATCCTGACCACGGAGGCGGCGGTGAGCCTCAGGGATAATGAGGATTTCCTTGCCGGTCTCGAGGTGACGCCGGAGCGCCAGCTTGTCTGGGACGAACTCGACGGCCTCGATCGCTTCGTCGCACGCAAGAAGATCGTCGAGTTGATGGAAGAGGGCGGCTTCCTCGAAAAGGTTGAGCCGCATCGCCACGCCGTGCCGCATGGCGATCGCGGAGGCGTGCCGATCGAGCCATTCCTGACCGAGCAATGGTATGCCAATGCGGCGGAACTGGCCAAGCCGGCGATCGCTTCCGTGCGCGAAGGTCGCACGAACTTCGTGCCGAAGAACTGGGAGAAGACCTATTTCGACTGGATGGAGAACATCCAGCCCTGGTGCATCTCGCGCCAGCTGTGGTGGGGTCACCAGATCCCGGCCTGGTACGGGCCGGACGGGCGCGTCTTCGTCGAGAAGACCGAGGAAGAGGCGCTGAGCGCCGCGATCGAATTTTATCTGGCGCTGGAAGGACCGTGGAAGGCCTGGGTCGAGGACAAGCTGGAGAACTTCAAGCCGGGCGAGATCCTGACCCGCGACGAGGATGTGCTGGACACCTGGTTCTCATCGGCGCTGTGGCCGTTTTCGACGCTGGGTTGGCCCGACGAGACGCCCGAGCTGAAGACCTACTACCAGACCGACGTGCTGGTGACAGGCTTCGACATCATCTTCTTCTGGGTCGCCCGCATGATGATGATGGGTCTGCACTTCATGGACGAGGAGCCATTCCACACCGTCTATGTCCATGCGCTGGTGCGCGACAAGAACGGGCAGAAGATGTCGAAGTCGAAAGGCAACGTCATCGATCCGCTCGACCTTATCGACGAATATGGCGCGGATGCACTGCGCTTCACCCTGACGGTGATGGCGGCACAAGGCCGTGACGTGAAGCTCGATCCGGCGCGCATCGCCGGCTATCGCAATTTCGGCACCAAGCTGTGGAACGCGACGCGTTTTGCCGAAATGAACGAGGTCGCGCGCAATGACGATTTCTGGCTGAACGACGCCAGGCTGGCGGTCAACCGCTGGATCCTGACCGAGCTGACGCGCGCGGCGCGCGAGATCACCGACGGCATCACCTCATACCGCTTCAACGAGGCGGCGGGTGCCGCCTACCGCTTCGTCTGGAACCTGTTCTGCGACTGGTATCTGGAATTGCTGAAGCCGGTGTTCATGGGCACCGACGAGGCGGCCAAAGCCGAAAGCCGTGCCTGCGTCGCCTTCGTGCTCGACGAGATCTATAAGCTGCTGCATCCGATGATGCCGTTCATGACCGAGGAACTGTGGGCGCAGACCGCTGGCGAAGGCAAGCAACGCCCCTCGCTGCTGTGCCACGCCGCGTGGCCGTCGCCGGACTTCGAAGACGCCGAGGCTGCAGCCGACATCAATTGGCTGGTCGATCTCGTCTCCGGCATCCGCTCGGTGCGCTCGGAGATGAACGTGCCGCCGGCAGCCATTGCACCGCTCGTCGTGGTCGGCGCCAACGCTGTGACACGCGAACGACTTGTCCGCGAAGAATCGGCGATCAAGCGGCTGGCGCGGGTCGGCGACATCTCGCTTGCCGATGTCGCGCCCAAGGGTTCGGCGCAGATCGTGCTCAACGAGGCGACGATCTGCCTGCCGCTTGGCAGCCTGATCGACCTCGCCGCCGAGGCCGCTCGGCTGCAGAAGGAACTGGCCAAGGTGACCGAGGAGATCGCGCGGCTGCACAAGAAGCTGTCGAACGAAAGGTTCGTCGCCAGCGCGCCGGCCGAGATCGTCGATGCCGAGCGTGAAAAGCTTGCTGAATACCGCGATGCGCAGGACAAGCTGTCGGTCGCGTTGGCCAGGGTTCGCGACGCCGGTTGAGGATAGATTCGCGAGACTTTAGCCCTCTCTAAAGTGCTGGTTTTTCGCGTCGAAAATCTGCATGCCGTTGCGTTAATATTGACGTAAACGGAAGTTTTAGCCCCATTGTTGCCATAATGTAACAATGCGGCTCCTGGAGCCCAAAAAAGGCCTGTTTTCGAGCCTTTTTGGATGGTTCTCTCTGTTTTTTGAGAGCCGCTCAGCCTTCACAGACCATTTTACGGCTTTGCCGCACTAGGTTGCATTTCCTCGAAAATGCGCCTGGCCAATGTGTACATGTACGCCCGCGAATTCGTTGTTGCACCGTTAACCTGAATTGGTTCTAGCTTGATGCACTCGAATTCGGGGAGGACATTTCATGACTATTCTGCGACTGAAGGCGCTGCTGGGGGCGGGCTGCTTTTCGCTGGCTTTGATCGGGACGGCGATGAATCCGGCACATGCCGGCGGCCTGGAGCGCGGCGGTTACGATATCGATTTGCTGTTCGATCCGGCTCCGTTCGCGACCGAAGCCGAATCGACCTATGTGATGCCGCAACGCAAGCTCAAGAATGCGGTGGACACCAACCCGCTCGACGGCGATTTGACGCCTCTGGGCAGCACGGCGAAGGACAGCGAGAGCTATTGGGTGCCGCGGATCGGCGTCAAGGCGCAGATCGTCCAGGGTGTCGACTGTATGTTCGACTATTCCCAGCCTTGGGGTGCGCACACAAATCCGGGTCTTTGGGCCGGTGCCCAGTCCAACATGGAAACCGACATCAAAAGCAACAACTACGCCACAACCTGCTCCTACAAGATGGACGCCGGCAAAGGCCAGGTTCGCTTCATCGGCGGCGTCTACTACCAGGAAGTCTATGGCTTCAAGCAGGACCTGATATCGCCGCTGGTGCCGGATTTCCAGGGTACCGGGCGTGTCGATCTCAAGGGGACCGGCTGGGGCTGGCGCGCCGGCCTGGCCTATGAAATCCCCGAGATCGCACTGCGCGCCAGCCTCGTCTACAATTCGCGGGTCAAGCTCGACAATATCTCGGGCACGCTGGATTTGACGCATGTTGGCAGCGTGGTGCTTCCGATCTACGGCTCAACGCAATACATGCCGGATACAGTCGAATTGAAATTGCAGTCAGGCATTGCGCCAGGCTGGCTCGCCTTCGGTTCGCTCAAGTGGGTCAATTGGAGCCTGCTGCAGAGCGTTCCGATTTGCGTCGTAGGTACCCCCGCAGGGGCATGCGTTACGGGTGATGCTCTCCATTCGGGCCAGATCACCTCGCTGGACCTGATGTATCGTGACGGCTGGACAGTTACCGGCGGCATTGGCCACAAGTTCAACGATCAGTGGAGTGCTGCCGGCCAGCTTTCCTGGGATCGCGGCACGTCGCATGGCTATGGCTCGCAGACCGATACCTGGACACTGGGCGGCGGCGTCGCCTTTACGCCCAAGCCGAACATCGAAGTGCGTCTGGCCGGCGCGGTTGGGGTGCTGACCAGCGGCCATTCTGGAGCGTTGGCTGGTGAGAACGGATACGTCGCCGGCACGGATGTCAGCTACGACTTCGGCAACGATCTGGTCACGGCGATTTCAGGTGGCCTTAAGATCAAGTTCTAAGTCTCTGACAATTATAACAAAAGGCCGGGGATTAACCGGCCTTTTTTTGTTTGGGATCGCATCGCCCCGATTTGTCTCATCCAAGCTGCGTTGCATATTATCCGTACCGCTTTCGCCTCCTGCTATTGTGATGTTTTGGCAACACTTTCTGAGCAACCCCTGCGCTGGAAGCCGGGCTGAGGAAATTGCCTATTTCCCGCCATAAACCCGGCGCACCTCGATCTTGTCTCGGGACACGCGCCAAAAGGCTCGGCGAGGGGGCAGCCGCTCCGCCCCATTTGCAGGGAAGATGGGGCAAGGAAGAATATGGACGCCAAAGTCATCTCCAAGGCTAAGCTCCCTAGCCGCTATGTGACCGTCGGTCCGGCGCGTGCGCCGCATCGTTCCTATCTCTATGCCATGGGTTTGTCGGCGGCCGAGATTGCGCAGCCGCTGGTCGGGGTCGCCTCCTGCTGGAACGAGGCGGCGCCCTGCAACATCTCGCTGATGCGTCAGGCGCAGGTGGTCAAGAAGGGCGTCGCGTCCGCCAGCGGCACGCCGCGCGAATTCTGCACCATCACCGTCACCGACGGCATCGCCATGGGTCACCAGGGCATGAAGTCGTCGCTGGTGTCGCGCGAGGTCATCGCCGATTCGGTCGAACTCACCATGCGCGGCCATTGCTACGATGCGCTGGTCGGGCTGGCCGGCTGCGACAAGTCGCTGCCCGGCATGATGATGGCCATGGTGCGGCTCAACGTGCCGTCGATCTTCATCTATGGCGGTTCGATCCTGCCCGGCAGCTATCGCGGCCGCCAGATCACCGTGCAGGATGTGTTCGAGGCGGTTGGCCAGCACTCGGTAGGCACCATCGATGATGCCGAACTTCTCGAAATCGAGCAGGCGGCCTGCCCGTCTGCCGGCTCCTGCGGCGCCCAGTTCACCGCCAACACCATGGCCACCGTTGCCGAGGCGATCGGCCTGGCGCTGCCCTATTCCTGTGGCGCGCCGGCCCCCTATGAAATGCGCGACCGGTTCAATTTCGCCTCCGGCGAAAAGATCATGGAGCTGATCGCGAAAAACATCCGGCCGCGCGACATCGTCACGCTGAAGGCGCTGGAGAATGCGGCCACCGTGGTCTCGGCCACCGGCGGTTCGACCAACGCGGCACTGCATCTGCCGGCGATCGCCCACGAGGCCGGCATCAAGTTCGACCTGTTCGACGTGGCCAAGATCTTCGAGAAGACGCCTTACATCGCCGACCTCAAGCCGGGCGGCAAATATGTCGCCAAGGACATGTTCGAGGCCGGCGGCATTCCGCTGCTGATGAAGACGCTGCTCGACCACGGCTATCTGCATGGTGATTGCATGACCGTGACTGGCCGCACTTTGGCCGAAAACATGCAGCACGTTGTCTGGAATGAGCATCAGGATGTGGTCCGCCCGGCCAACACACCCATTACCCAAACCGGCGGTGTCGTGGGCTTGAAGGGAAACCTTGCCCCCGAAGGCGCGATCGTGAAGGTCGCGGGCATGGCGGAGTTGAAGTTCTCCGGCCCGGCACGCTGCTTCGATTCGGAAGAGGAATGTTTCGAGGCGGTGACGCATCGCAACTACAGGGAAGGCGAGGTTCTCGTCATCCGCTACGAAGGGCCGCGCGGCGGCCCCGGCATGCGCGAGATGCTGTCGACGACGGCAGCGCTATACGGCCAGGGCATGGGCGGCAAGGTGGCGCTGATCACCGACGGGCGCTTCTCGGGCGCGACGCGCGGTTTCTGCATCGGCCATGTCGGCCCCGAGGCAGCCGTGGGCGGCCCGATCGGACTGCTCAGGGATGGTGACGTGATCTCGATCGACGCGGTAAGCGGCACGATCGACGTGGCATTGTCCGATAGCGAACTTGCGGCGAGGGCAAAGACATGGAAGGCGCGCGCGACCGACTATCAGTCGGGCGCGATATGGAAATATGCACAGACGGTAGGGCCGGCGCGCGATGGCGCGGTGACCCATCCGGGCGGTGCGAAAGAAACACACTGTTATGCGGACATCTGAGTTGTTGAGGTCGTCTGTCTTTTCGGCACTGGTCGTGGCCGCCACATTTGGCGCGACCTTTGGCGCCGTGGGCCAGGCCATGGCCTTCGACGACAAGGTGTTCGACGACAAGACCGGGGTGAAGCCGCAATCCAGCCCCTGGGCGGTCTTCCAGTTCGGCTTCTCCGCCTACAAGAACGGCCACAAGGAACAGGCTGCCGAGGCCTATAAATACGCTGCCGAAAACGGCCAGATCGGTGCCACCTGGAAGCTTGCCCGCATGTATGCCGAGGGCGACGGCGTGGCGCGCGACGACTATGAGGCGTTCAAGTTCTTCTCCGAGATCGTCGACCAGGACGTCGAGCCCGGCTCGCCTGAGGAAAGCTATGTCTCCGACGCGCTGGTGGCGCTTGGCGACTATTTGCGCACGGGCATTCCCGGCAGCCCGGTCGCCGAGAACGAGGTGGCGGCCCAGGAATATTACATGCGCGCCGCCGCCAACTACCGCAATCCGAACGCGCAGTTCGAGATGGGGCAGATGTTCTTGAAGGGCGAGGGCGGCGTGAAGGCCAGTGTCAAGCAGGCCGGGCGCTGGTTCCAACTCGCCGCCGAGAAAGGCCATGCCGGCGCCCAGGCGACACTGGGCCATTTGTTGTTCCAGAGCGGCAAGATCGTTCGCGGCCTGGCGATGATGACGGCAGCGCTCGAACGCGCTTCGCCGGCTGACCAGCCCTGGATCCGCGGCATGCAGGAAGAGGCATTCGCCACCGCCGGCGAGGCCGACCGCCGCACCGCGATCTCGCTGGCCGATGATATCCTCACCAAGGGCAACAACGCGGACCAGTAGTTTTGCTGGCGGCTGACTGCCGATCTTCCCCACAAGGGGGAGATTGGCTCAATTCTCGATCGGCTCCGTCGGCACCATGCTGGGCGCCGGCGTCGAGATCGGCGTGACATGGGGGTGTGGCGCCAAGGTGTTTTCCGGGCAGCTATCCCCGATCTTCGTCCACGATGTGTTGTTGAGCACCATGTCGCAGCGGGCCAGATGGCTCTGCTCGGCCACCGTCAGGCAGGCGACCTGGCCAAGCTGGTAGGATTTTCCATTGGCCAAGCATTCCTGGTCGGCAAATGCCGCACCGGGAGCGGCCATGGCAAATGCCAGGCCGATCGGACAAAGATGAAATCGTGTGCTCATGGAACCCCAGCCGCCATGCTGGCCCGCAATGAACGGCGCGAAATGTGGCGATATGAGGTCCAGCGCCTGCGTGCCCGGCGAGGGTTCTCTCAGGCCGGCTGAAGCGCGAGATCGATCGCCACGGGGACGTGATCGGACGGTTTTTCCCAGGCGCGCACGTGCTTTTCGATCGACGCGGAAGAAAACCGGTTGGCGGCTTCCGGCGACAAAAGCAGGTGGTCGATGCGGATGCCGTTGTTCTTCTGCCAGGCGCCGGCCTGATAGTCCCAGAACGTATAGGTGTCGGGCGCGTCGGTGACCGCGCGCACCGCCTCGGTGAAACCAAGGTTGAGCAGTCGGCGGAAGGCTTGTCGCGTCTGCGGCTGGAACAGGGCGTCGCCCAGCCAGTTCTCCGGAAACCGCGCGTCGATCCGCTCGGGAATCACGTTGTAGTCGCCGGCGAGCACCAGGGCCTCCTCAAGTCTCAGCCGTTCTTCGGCCCAGCGCTCCAGCCGCGCCATCCAGGACAGCTTGTAAGGAAACTTCTTCTCATCATCGATTGGATTGCCGTTCGGCAGATAGAGCGAGGCGACGCGCAAGGCACCCTTGTCGGTTGAGAAAACGCCTTCGATGAAACGCGCCTGTTCATCGGCATCGTCGCCGGGCAGGCCCCGGATGACTTCGTCGAAGCGCAGCTTCGACAACAGGGCGACGCCGTTGAAACCCTTTTGGCCATGGGTTTCGACATTGTAGCCAAGCGCCTCGATCTCGGCGCGCGGGAATTGCTCGTCGACGGTCTTGATCTCCTGCAGGCAGACGATGTCGGGTGCGCTCTCGGTCAGCCAATGGGTGAGATTGCCAATGCGGGCGCGGACACCGTTGATGTTCCAGGTGACGATTTTCATGGCGGTCTCGATGCTGTTCAGTTGGTTTCTTGCGGCGGATGGCGTTCGACGAGGCCAATCGTATTGCCAGCCGGGTCCTTTAGGAAGGCCATCCATTCGCTTTCCCCCGCTGGACCGAACTGGCCGTCGGTGTCACGATGGACAAGTGTTGGCGGCGCGGTGAAGGGTACGCCTGCCGCGACCGCAGAGGCGTGGAAGTCATCGAGGCCCGATATGTCGAGATAGACGGTTCCGGCCGGTATGCCGTCGGTGAACAGCAGCCTGATATCGCCGGCCATGATGAAGGCGATGCCCGGCGGATCAAAGCGCGCATGAACCGCCATGCCGAGCACGTCGCGCCAGAAAGCCAGCGTGGTGTCGAGATCACGGCCAGCCGACAGCGCGATCTGACGGACCGCACCAATGGCAGGCATTCTATATGGAGAAACTCGTGCCGCAGCCGCAGGAGGCGACGGCGTTCGGATTGCGGATCTGGAACGACTGGCCCATCAGATCGTCGACGAAATCGATCACAGAGCCGCCCATATAGACCAGCGACAGGTCATCGATCAGCACGGTGGCGCCGTCCTTCTCGATGGCGACGTCGTCGTCATTGCGCGTATCGACCAGATCGAACTTGTAGGAGAAGCCTGAGCAGCCGCCGCCTTCGACCGACACGCGCAGCGCTGTCTTGCCGGCCTCGTTCGAGACAATCCTGGCGATCCGCCTGGCGGCGGCCTCGGTCATATCGACTTTCATGGCAGTCTTGGCATCAGCGCCCATGGGCGTCACCTTGCTTTCGGTTTCACATGATAGGTATGAAGCGCGAGGGGCCAAGTCAACCTGGCTAAGTCAACTGCGGCAGCATCAGCCATGACCAACGAGTTGGGCGACATCGGATTCGGCTATCGGCCGCGCGCCGCCTATGCCTGCGATCCGGCAAAGTCGCGCGGACGGCTGTTCGACGAGGTGGAAAGCCCGACGCGCACGCCATTCCAGCGTGACCGTGACCGCATCATCCATTCGACGGCGTTCCGGCGGCTCAAGCACAAGACGCAGGTCTTCATCGCGCATGAAGGCGACCATTATCGCACCCGGCTGACCCATTCGATCGAAGTGGCGCAGATAGCGCGCGCCCTGGCACGGGCGCTGCGCGGCGACGAGGATCTCGCCGAGGCGGTGGCGCTGGTGCATGATTTCGGCCACACCCCCTTCGGCCACACCGGCGAGGACGCGCTGAACGAAAAGATGGCCGCCTGGGGCGGCTTCGACCACAACGCGCAATCGCTGCGCATCGTGACGAGGCTGGAGGCGCGCTACGCCGAGTTCGATGGGCTGAACCTGACCTGGGAAACGCTGGAAGGCCTGGTCAAGCACAACGGGCCGCTGACGGACGCCAACGGCAAGGGTCTGAAAGGGCCGGTGCCGCAGGCGATCCGTGATTACTCTGAACTGCACGATCTCGAACTCGACCGGTTCGCCGGCATCGAGGCGCAGTGCGCGGCGATCGCCGACGATATCGCCTACAACACGCATGACATCGATGACGGTTTGAGGGCAGGGCTGCTGACGCTGGACATGCTGGAGACGGTTTCGCTGCCGGGAACGATCCTGAAAGGCGTTCACGCACGCTATCCCTCCCTCGATGATGTGCGCACCGGCCACGAACTGATGCGGCGGCAGATAACCGCCATGGTCGAGGACGTGATCAAGTCGACGACCGCCAATCTCGATCGCATCAGGCCGCGGAGCGCAGATGCGGTGAGGGCAACTGGCGAGACGATGGTGGTTTTCTCGGCCGAAATGGCTGCCTTGGAGAAAGAACTGAAGGCCTTCCTGTACAAGCACCTCTACCGGCACGCGGAGGTCATGCGGGTGCGCGCGGACGCCGAGCAGATCGTCAAAAATCTGTTCGACGCCTATTTCGCCGATCCGCGCGCCATGCCGGACGGCTGGCGCGAGGGGCTGGATCGGGCCGACGACCGCATCAAGGCGCGCAGCGTCGCCGACTTCCTGGCGGGTATGACCGACACCTACGCGCTCAAGGAACACCGGCGTTTGTTTGACCATACGCCTGAATTGGGCTAGGGCGGGCTCGATTTTGCCGGCCAACGAGCCGGATTCGCTGCAAAGCCGCCAGAGCCAGACCCCAGAGTCACACAAATGAACATCTTCGCCGATTTCACCGCGCGAATCATAAAAGCCGTCGAAGCGCTTGATCTGAAAGACAAAGACGGCGTTTCGCCTGACCTGTCGCGCATTGCCGTCGAGCCGCCGCGCGACGCCAGCCACGGCGACCTGGCGACCAATGCGGCGATGGTGCTGGCCAAGCCGACCGGCCAGAACCCGCGCGCGCTGGCCGAAAGACTGGCGCAGGCGCTGCGTGACGACAAGGATGTCGCGGCGACGGAAGTGGCCGGGCCCGGTTTCGTCAATCTCAGGCTGAAGGACGGCTTCTGGCAGGCACATCTGACCGCACTGCTCGGCGAGGGCCGCAGCTATGGCCGCTCGACGGTTGGCGGCGGCAGGAAGACCAATGTCGAATATGTCTCGGCCAATCCGACCGGGCCGATGCATGTCGGCCATTGCCGGGGTGCTGTCGTCGGCGACGCGCTTGCCAATCTGATGGCCTTCGCCGGCTACGACGTGACCAAGGAATATGTCATCAACGACGCCGGCTCGCAGATCGACGTGCTCGGCCGTTCCGCATTCCTGCGTTACCGCGAAGCGCTGGGCGACGATATCGGCGAAATACCTGCCGGTCTCTATCCCGGCGATTACCTGGTGCCTGTCGGCCAGGCGCTGGTCGCGGAATTCGGCCGCTCGCTTCTGCAGATGCCCGATGACGAGGCGCTCGCCATCGTCAAGGATCGCACCATCGACGCGATGATGGCGATGATCCGCGAGGACCTTGCGATGCTCAACGTGCATCACGACGTGTTCTTCTCCGAGCGCACGCTGCACGCCGACAAAGCCAGGAAGATCCGCTCTGCGATCAACGATCTGACGCTGAAGGGCCATATCTACAAGGGCAAGCTGCCGCCGCCCAAGGGCGAGAAGCCCGACGATTGGGAGGATCGCGAGCAGACGCTGTTCCGCTCGACCGCGGTCGGCGACGACATGGACCGGGCGCTGGTCAAGTCCGATGGCTCGTTCACCTATTTCGCCGCCGACGTCGCTTATCTCAAGGACAAGGTCGATCGCGGTTTCGTCGACCTGATCTATGTGCTCGGCGCCGACCATGGCGGCTACGTCAAGCGGCTGGAGGCCCTGGCGCGGGCGATTGCCGGCGACGAGGTGAAGCTCACTGTCCTGCTGTGCAATCTGGTCAAGCTGTTTCGCGAGGGCGAACCGGTGCGCATGTCGAAGCGGTCGGGCGATTTCGTGACGTTGCGCGAAGTGGTGGAGGAGGTCGGTCGCGACGCGATCCGCTTCATGATGCTCTACCGCAAGAACGATGCGCCCCTGGATTTCGACTTCGCCAAGGTGACCGAGCAGTCCAAGGACAATCCGGTGTTCTATGTCCAGTACGCCTCGGCGCGCTGTCATTCGGTGTTCCGGCAGGCGAGCGAGCAACTGGGCGAAGCCAATTTCGACCGCAACAGCCTGGCGTCGGCCGCGGCATTGCTGACCGACGAGGGCGAGATCGGCCTGATCCGCAAGCTTGCCGAATACCCGCGGCTGATCGAGTCCGCCGCCCTTGCGCTCGAGCCGCATCGGCTGGCATTTTACCTCTATGATCTGGCCTCCAGCTTCCACGGACACTGGAACCGTGGCACGGATAATCCGGACTTACGTTTTGTTAAGGTTAACGACCGACAATTGACGCATGCCAGACTAGGGCTGGTGCAGGCTGTTTCGGACGTTTTGACGTCCGGCCTGACGTTGATCGGAGCCGCCGCGCCCACCGAAATGCGTTAGGTTTGACTAAATAACCTGTCACCTTTTGCCCACATTGCGCTGGTAAGGGCCAACCCTACGCGACGTCCATGGCGTCCGAATGAGTGCGAGTTCGGGAACAATAATGGCAGACAGAACCCAGCTGAGAGTAGCCGACAACAACGACATCGCTGACGATGATCCGTTCGCGGAACTGACCAGGATCATGGGATTCGACCCGCGCCAGCCGGTCAGGCCGCAATCGCCCGCCCAGCCGCAGGCCCCAGCCGCCGATCACGGGCTCGAAGAGGGCGATTTCGATATCGATCTCGAGAAAGAAATGATGGGCGAGTTCGGCGCTGACGACAGCGACGCCGCTCCGGTTGTTCAGGCTCATGAGCCGACCTTCGTGCATGAGCCGGCATTCGAAGCGGCTGACGCCAGCGCGATGGACGATGAGCTTTCGGTGTCGCTCGACAACGATTTCCAACTGGACATGGCTGAGATAGACGATCACGTCGCGGGCGCCAGCCATGCGGTCGCAGCTGAAGCGGCGCCGTCCGTCGAGCCGGCTTTCGCGTCTGATTTTGACGATGCCGTCGCCGGTTCGCTTGAGGACGTCTCTCCCTTCGAGGACGATCATTCGATGGCGGACGAGCTGGCCATTTCGCTCGACCAGGATCTCCGGATCAATGAGGAAGCCGAAGAGGCCCAGTACGCTGAAGAGGCCCAGTACGCCGTTGCCGACACGCCCGCTTCTATCGAGCCAGTTGCCTCCGATGAACATTTCGACGATGCGGTGGCAGTCTCGCTTGAAGACGAGCTGGTGCTCGACGACCATTCGGCGGCCGAACAGTCATCCATGGCCGCCGAGCCCGTCGAGTATCCCATGCCGGAGCAGGCGGCGCGTGACGGGCATGCAATCTCCGATGAGAGCTTTGCCGGCCATTTCGACGACGCGATGGCTGATGTCGACATGGATTTCGACGTTCGCGCGGATGAGCCGAATGCCTTCGACGAGCCGCACGCGCATGATGCGCTTGTCGATATCACTGACGCGAACGGCGATATTCCCATCCCTGAAGGCATGTCGGACGATGCTTTCGACCTAAGTTTGGACGACGCGTTTGCCGAAACGGCCGAAGAGCCGGTCGCCGAGGTTGCTGCCGCTACGGTCCAGCCGGCGGCGCCAGAGGCTCATGTTGCGCCGGCGGCGCATGCCCCGGCCGCGGACGAACGGAGCCTGGAAGACGAGTTGAATGCGCTGCTGGGTGCCATGACGGCACGCACGGCGCCGGTGGCCAGTGAGCCCGTCACGGCTCAGCCGGCTGTCGCCGCCCTGCCGCCTGTTGCCGAGCCCGCCGAGGAACCGGCCGATCTTGTCGGCGACCTCGACTGGGATCTTGACGAACCCGCGCCTGAGCAGGACCGGCATGTTGGCACGGCCCAAGCGGCCGATGCGGATATTGACGACCTTATGCTTGATGAACTCCAGGATACGACTTGGCACACGGCTGGCGATGTCGATTTCGACGATGATGCGTTCGACGCGGCTTTGCCCAAGGATTTTGATCCGCGTGACGAAGCCGCTGACCGGGACAATTCGGCGGATTCTCTCGATTGGCTTGCGGAGCGTTCCCAACCGGCAGAGCCGACGCGTTCGTGGAGCCGCGTGACGCCCGTTCCGCAGCAGCCGTCATTCAGTGCTCAGCCTGCGTTTGCTCAGCCGGCCGCTTCGGTGGCATCCGTGGCCGCCGCGCCGGCAGTCGCCGCCAGACGTCCTACCGTTCGTCCGAGCCGGTCGAGGCGGTGGCTCCCGCTGCCCCGGTGTCGGCGCCCCAATCGCGCCAGCCTGCGCATTACGAAGACATGCCCGACGTCGAAACGGTCGATGTACCCGAGCGTGTCGTCGCGCTGGCCGACGATCTCGATATTCCCGAACTGCACTTCGAGGAAGACCAGCCGGCGTCGTCTGGCTACGACGATCTCGATGCGGAGTTCTCCAGCCTTCTCTCCGAGATGAACGCGGTGGAGGTCGCTCCTGTTCCCACGAGCAATGTGGCCAGCGCGTCTTACGATGATGACTCCTATGCCGCGGGCTTCAAGCCGGGCTATGACAGCGTCAAGCCGGCATATGACGGGGTCAAGCCGGGCTATGACGGGGTCAAGCCGGGCTATGAGCCGGAAGCGCGGACCTATGCCGCGCGGCCGATGGACATGTCCGCCCGCGCGGCGGCGCCCACGGGTTATGCCGACGCCTCCGGCTTCGACCTCGACGGCCTGCCAGGGAGCCAGCCGGTTTCGCAAGCCGATGATTTTACTGTCGATGAACTCGACTACGATCCCGAACTCGACGAGGCTATGGCTGTTCCGGGTCTCGGCGAGCGTGAGGCCGGGAGGCCGACGCGCGGACGCGGACTGTTCATCGCCGCGATTGTCGGCGCGGTCGCGGTCGCAGGCGGTCTCGGGGCCTTTGCGCTGTCCTTTGGCGGCAAGGGCGGCAGCGAAGCGCCTGTCATCGTCAAGGCCGACAACGCGCCGATCAAGGTCAAGCCGGAGAATCCGGGCGGCGCCGTGGTGCCCAATCAGGACAACAAGGTCTACGACGCGGTCAGGGGCGCCAAGCCAGCCGAGCCGGTCCAGGAAAAGCTGGTCACCAACGTCGAAGAGCCAGTGGACGTCCAGGCGAAAGATCCGGCCCGCGCCATCGACCTTTCGCCGGACCAGAATGCAGCCGCCGCTGGAACCGATGTCGGCAATGCCGCGCCGATGGCCGGCGCCGCTTCGGCCGACAACGCTTCTGCCGACAATACGGCGCCCGCGCCCAAGTCCGAGGACCGCATTGCGCAGGTGCTGCAGGATGCCGACAAGGGCACCAATGCCGATGTCGTCGCCGTTGCGCCGCGCAAGGTGAGGACCATGGTGGTCAAGTCGGACGGTTCGCTGGTGCCGCGTGAAGATCCGGCAGCGCCGCTAGTGGCCGCCACCGAGCCGGTCGATCCGGCGCCGCAGCATGTTGCTCCGGCGGCGCAAGCCGACGCGGACCAGACCGGCACCGTGGCGCCTGCCGCCGCCCAGGCGGACGACGAGCCGGCCCTCAAGCCGGTCGCCAAGCCGAAAGCCGAGGCCCAATCGGCGAACACGCCGGCAAAGGTTCCGCTCGCGCCGCAGCGTCCGTCCGACCAGCCGGTCGATGTTGTCGGCGAGGTCAAGCCCGATCAGGTTGCGTCCATAGATCCCGCATCGACCGCGGCCGGCGGTGGCTCGTGGTCGATGCAGATCGCCTCGCAGCCGACCGTCGAAAGCGCCCAGTCCAGCTATCAGGATCTGCAGCGCCGCTATGGCAGTGTGCTTGCCGGGCGTACCGCCAACATCGTCAAGGCCGAGATCGCCGGCAAAGGCACGTTCTACCGCGTGCGCGTTCCGGCCCAGTCACGCAATGACGCGATCAATTTGTGCACCAGCTACAAGGCCGCCGGCGGCAACTGCTTCGTCTCGCGCTAAAGCCGGGGCCAACCATCAAAAGCCGGCGCGGTCCACCGCGCCGGCTTTTTTCATGGGGAAAGCAGATCCGGCGTTATCCCGGATGAGTCCCTGGCGATTCCCTTTGATCGCACAAAGCCCTAAACTGCCGACATGACCGAATCAAAATCCATGATCCTCGGCTGTGCCGGGAAATCGCTTACCCGCGAAGAAATCAATTTCTATCGCAATGAATGCCCGTGGGCCTTCATCCTGTTTGCGCGCAACATTGGCGAGACCGAACAGATCCGCGATCTGGTCTCCGAGATGCGGGACTGCATAGGGCGTCCGGACGCGCTGGTGTTCATCGATCAGGAAGGCGGCCGTGTGCAGCGCTTGCGACCGCCGCTGGCACCGAACTATCCCGCCGGCGGCGCGCTCGGCGCGCTGTGGCGCGACGATCATGATGCCGGCGCCCGCGCGGCCTGGCTGATGGCGCGGCTGCATGCCTTCGACCTGCTGCGCTACGGCATCACAGCCGATTGCCTGCCGGTGCTCGACGTGCCGATCGAAGGCGCCAGCGATGTCATCGGCGCGCGGGCCTATGGCAAGGATCCGCGACCGGTGATCGAGCTCGGCCGCGCAGCCGCGGAAGGGCTGATGTCGGGCGGCGTGCTGCCGGTCATGAAGCATATTCCGGGCCATGGACGTGCCTTTGCCGACACGCATTTCGAACTGCCGGTGGTCAATGCCTCGCTCAGCGATCTGCAGCGGCATGATTTCGCCCCGTTCAAGGAGCTTAGCCATCTGCCGATGGCGATGACAGCCCATGTCGTCTACAGCGCGATCGACCCCAACAATCCGGCGACCACCTCCGGCAAGGTCATCGACGAGATCATCCGGCGCGAAATCGGCTTCGACGGACTGCTGATGAGCGACGACACCTCGATGAAGGCACTTTCTGGGGATTTCCCGACAAAGGCGGCCTCGATCCTTGCGGCGGGCTGCGATCTGGTCCTTCACTGCAACGGCGTTTTCGAGGAGATGGCGGGCATCGCATCGCGCACCACGGGGCTTGAGGGCACGTCGTTGGAGCGCGCCAAGCGGGCGCTGACCTATATAAAGAACCGTGACACGGTCGAAGAAACCGAAATACGTGCCGAATTCGCCACCTACTTCGATGCGGTGGCATAGCAAAGGGAAAGTGACGGAGTGGCGGAGACATTGGAAAGCAAGGCCTCGAAGGCCGCACCGATGGACCGTCTGTGGGCCGAGAATGACGATTCACGCGTTACCGGCGACCCGTCGCTGGTTGTCGACGTGGCCGGCTTCGAAGGTCCGCTCGATCTTCTGCTGCATCTTGCCCGCACCCAGAAGGTCGATCTGGCTCGCATTTCGATCCTGGCGCTGGTCGAGCAATATCTGACCTTTGTCGAGACGGCGAGGGCGCTCAGGCTGGAGCTTGCCGCCGACTATCTGGTGATGGCGGCGTGGCTGGCCTTCCTCAAGTCCAAGCTCCTGATCCCCAAGCAACCCGGCGACGAGGGCGAAAGCGGTGAGGAACTGGCGGCGGTGCTGCAGTTCCGCCTGAAGCGGCTGGAAGCCATGCGCGACGCCTCGGCGCGTCTGGTCAACCGCAACCGGCTCGGCCGCGATGTGTTCGCGCGCGGCATGCCGGAAATGGTCATCGTCGAAAAGCGTAACGCCTATTCGGCCTCGCTCTACGATCTCTTGACCGCCTATGCCCAGCAACGCCAGAAGCAGGCGATCAACAATGTGACGATCGCCAGGCGCGGTGTCTGGTCGCTCAAGGATGCGCGCGACATCCTGACCCGCCTGGTCGGGGCTGCAAGCGACTGGACGGCGCTGGAAAGTTTTCTGATCGCATACATGACCAGCCCCGAGGAGCGGCGCACGGCAATCGCCAGTTCTTTTGCGGCAACATTGGAACTGGTGCGCGACGGCACGATGGACGTGCGGCAGGATCAGACGTTCGCGCCGATCTACCTGCGCGGGCGCACGCAGGCAATCAAGGCAGTCGAGGTGGCATCATGAGCGAAAGCGCCAACGCTTCGGTTATCCCGTTCAAGGTCGGCGATGCACCCGAAGAGGAGTCGCTTTCCCGGGATCCGGCCGAGCAGCTACAGAACCCGGCCGAGCGGCTGTATCTGGCCGAGGCCGTGCGCATGGCCGAGGCGATCGTGTTCGCCAGCGCCGAACCCGTCAGCGAAAAGCAGCTCGCGGCACGCCTCCCTGACGGCATCAACATTGCCCTGGCCATGGCCGAGCTGCAGCAGATCTATGCGCGGCGTGGCGTCAATCTGGTGCGTGTCGGCGACGCCTGGGCGTTCCGCACCGCCGGCGACCTGGCTTTCCTGATGAGCCGCGATACCGTCCAGCAAAGGAAGCTCTCCCGCGCGGCTCTCGAAGTGCTGGCGATCATTGCCTATCACCAGCCGGTGACGCGTGCCGAGATCGAGGACATCCGCGGCGTCGAAACCTCGAAAGGTACGCTCGACACGCTGCTGGAAACGGAATGGGTGCGCATGCGCGGCCGGCGAAAGACGCCCGGACGCCCTGTGACCTACGGTACGACGGAGACCTTCCTCGACCATTTCGCGCTGGAAGAGATTCGCGATCTTCCTGGCATGGAGGAACTGAAGGGGGCTGGACTGCTTTCGGGCCGCATGCCGTCGAATTTCTCCATTCCGCAGCCGCCGGCCGATCCCGACGCATTGACCGACGACGAGGATGCGCTGACCGACATCGATCTCGAGGAACTCGGCCTGCTGACGCCGCGCGTCACGGAAGATTGACTGGCATTGGCGGCCAACTTGATGAGGATGCGCGGATTCGTAGCGGGCGTTCCCGTCGAAAATGCGTGACATCCGTCACCCTTTCATAAACTCTGTCGCAGTTGTGTTTGAATCCCAACGCGAAAACGCATAGATCATCGCCAGGGAAAACATTCGAGAGAGATTTGCTATGGGTTCATTTTCGATTTGGCATTGGCTGATCGTGCTGGTGATCGTGCTTTTGGTGTTCGGCCGCGGCAAGATTCCCGAGCTGATGGGCGATATGGCCAAGGGTATCAAGAGCTTCAAGAAGGGCATGGCCGACGACGAGGTTGCCGAAGACAAGCGCACCGTCGAACATCGTGCCGACGAGACCGTTGCGGCCGCGAAGGAAAAAGCCAGCAAGAGCTGAGCCCAAGGTTCTAGTCGGAACAGAGTGCCATGTTTGAAGTCGGCTGGACCGAAATGCTGGTCATCGCGATCGTCATGATCGTGGTCGTCGGACCCAAGGATTTGCCCAATATGCTGCGCACCTTCGGCCGCACGACGGCGAAGCTGCGCGCCATGGCGTCCGATTTCCAGAAACAGTTCAACGAGGCGCTGAAGGAAGCCGAGCTCGACGACGTCAAGAAGTCCGTCGACGAGCTCAGGGGCATGAGCCCGATGGCTGAGATCAGGAAGCAGCTCAATCCGTTCGAACAGGCCGCGGCCGACGTTCGCTCCGGCGTCGATGCGGCGATGAAGCCGAAGCCGGCAGCCGATCCGGCAAGCTCTGTCGCTTCGACCCCGCAAGCGGCCGAGCCGTTGAAGAACGGTGCAACGACCATGCCTGGCGTCAACGGGCCGGAAGCAGCGCCAGCAGCGCCGGTTTTTCCGGCAATGACCGACGAATCGGTGGTGACCTCGTCGGCGCCGGCGGAACGCGTTGCGGCGCCGAAGGCGTCGGCGGCGAAGAAACCAACCAAGCCTGCGCCGGCAAAAGCGACGCCGGCTGCAAAAGCTTCGGCAAATGGTGCAAAGGTTGCCGCGAAGGCAGCGTCTGCGTCCAAGACGCAGGCGAAGGCCATGACGGCGGCACAGCCTGAAGCGCCCAGGGCCAAGACGCCCGCTGAGGCCAAGGCTGTCGCGGCCAAAGCCGTGGCGACCAAGACTGTAGCGACCAAGATGGGGGCGAAAGCCGAACCGAAGCTTGCAGCGGTGAAGAAGCCGGTGGCCAAGAAGACGGCTGGAGCCGCCAAGTGAGCGTTTCGGACACCGAAAAGGACGAGATCGAGAAATCGTCGGCGCCGCTGATGGAGCATCTGATCGAGTTGCGCCGGCGGCTGATCTGGTCGCTGGGCGGCTTCTTCGTTGCCTTCCTGGTCTGTTTCTTCTTCGCCAAGAAACTGTTCAACCTCCTGGTCGTGCCGTTCAAATGGGCGACGCAATGGGCAGGGCTCGATCCGCACAAGGTCGAGCTGATCTACACGGCGCCGCAGGAATTCTTCTTCACCCAGGTCAAGCTCGCCATGTTCGGCGGCATGGTGATCGCCTTTCCGCTGATCGCCACGCAGATCTACAAGTTCATCGCGCCCGGCCTGTACAAGAACGAGCGCAACGCCTTCCTGCCGTTCCTGATCGCATCGCCGATCCTGTTCCTGATGGGCGCATCGCTGGTCTATTTCTTCTTCACGCCGATGGTGATGTGGTTCTTCCTCGCCATGCAGCAGGCCGGCACCGACGATCAGGTGCAGATTTCGCTGCTGCCGAAAGTGTCGGAATATCTCAGCCTGATCATGACGCTGATCTTCTCCTTCGGCCTGGTGTTCCAGCTGCCGGTGGTGACCAGCCTGATGACACGGGTCGGCATGCTCTCGTCCAAGGGACTGGCCGAGAAGCGCAAATGGGCGATCGTCATTGCCTTCGTCGTCGCGGCGATACTGACGCCGCCCGATCCGATGAGTCAGATCGGCCTGGCCATCCCGACCATCCTTCTCTACGAGGTGTCCATCTGGGCTGCCCGGCTGATCGAGCGCGATCGGGAAAAGCAGCGCGTGGCACGCGAGAAGCAGGACGCGGCGGAAGAGGTGGCGGACAAAGCACCGGACGAGCCCCCGGCACCTGCCTCCTCATAGGCGACAGAGCGGCTGCAGCGGCGGAAAAACACAGTCGTCGCCCCGTCCTCTTGCATCGATCTCGGATGCGGTTTACGCCCTCTGGCTGAAACGCATCGCGCTCAAAGCGATGCGTTTCAGTTTTGTTTTGAGCATGTCGTTGTCCCAAATCGCTGTGCACTTTTGGGCGACATGCTACCCAGGAGCGTTTCAAACCATGCTTGACATCAAATGGATTCGCGACAACCCGAAGGCCCTTGTCGAGGCGCTGGTGAAGCGCTCGTGGTCGGCCGGTGAGGCGCAGTCCATGGTCGACGGGCTGATCGCCTCGGACGAGGCCCGGCGCGAGCACGTCACCGAGCTGCAGACCAAGCAGGAGCGCCGCAATGCCGCGTCGAAGGAGATCGGCAACGCCATGCGTTCGGGCGATGCCGCCTTGGCCGAGAAGCTGAAAGCCGAAGTCGGCGAGATCAAGGTCTTCATCCAGAACGGCGAGGCGCGCGAACGCGAGCTCGACAAGGCGCTGACCGATGCGCTGGCAGTGCTTCCCAACGTGCCGTTCGACGACGTGCCTGTCGGCAAGGACGAGCACGACAATGTCGTCAAGCACCTCGTCGGCAAGGTGCCGACGCGGCCGAACTGGGTGAAGGAGCACTTTGAGATCGGCGAAGCGCTCGGCATGATGGATTTCGAGCGCGCGGCAAAGCTGTCGGGCTCGCGCTTTACGGTGCTGAAAAGCGGACTGGCCCGGATGGAACGTGCGCTCGGCCAGTTCATGCTGGACCTGCATACGACCGAACATGGCTACGAAGAAGTCATCCCGCCGTTGATGGTCAAGGACGATGTTCTGTTCGGCACCAACCAATTGCCGAAGTTCGAGGAAGATCTGTTCTTCGCGCCGCACGGGGAGGGCAGGCTTGGCCTGATTCCCACCGCCGAGGTCCCACTCACCAACCTTGTGCGTGAAGAAATCACCGCGCATGAAAAACTGCCGCTGCGCTATACCGCGCTGACGCCGTGCTTCCGCTCGGAAGCGGGTTCGGCCGGGCGCGACACGCGCGGCATGCTGCGCCAGCATCAGTTCTACAAGGTCGAGCTGGTGTCGATCACCGATCAGGAGTCGTCACTTGCCGAGCACGAGCGGATGACGCAATGCGCCGAGGAAGTGCTGAAGCGGCTCGGCCTGCCGTTCCGCACCATGACGCTGTGCACCGGCGACATGGGCTTTGGCGCGCGCAAGACCTACGATATCGAGGTCTGGTTGCCCGGCCAGAACGCCTATCGTGAGATCTCGTCCTGCTCGGTGTGCGGCGATTTCCAGGCGCGCCGCATGGACGCGCGCTACAAGGACAGAGACGGCAAGGGCAACCGCTTCGTCCACACCCTCAACGGCTCGGGCACAGCCATTGGCCGCGCGCTCATCGCCGTCATCGAAAACTACCAGAACGAGGATGGCAGCGTAACCATTCCTGAAGTGCTGCGGCCTTACATGGGCGGCCTGGAAAAGATCGAAGCGAAATAATGCGTATCCTCCTGACCAATGACGACGGCATTCATGCCGAGGGCCTGGCGTCGCTCGAACGCGTCGCGCGCACGCTGTCCGACGATGTCTGGGTGGTGGCGCCCGAGCAGGACCAGTCCGGCTACGCGCATTCGCTGTCGATCTCGGAGCCGCTGCGGCTGCGCAAGATCGGCGAGAAGCATTTTGCCGTGCGCGGCACGCCGACGGATTGCGTCATCATGGGCGTCAAGAAAATCCTGCCTGGCGCACCCGACCTGATCCTGTCCGGCATCAATTCGGGCGCCAATATCGCCGATGACGTCACCTATTCGGGCACCGTCGCCGGCGCCATGGAAGGCGCGCTGCTCGGTATCCGCTCGATCGCGCTCAGCCAGGGCTACAGCTATGTCGGCGAAGATCGCGTCGTGCCCTACGAGACGACAGAGGTGCTGGCGCCGGCGCTGCTGAAGAAACTTGTCGCGACGCCGTTGCCGGACGGCGTGCTGCTCAACGTCAATTTTCCCAATTGCACGCCCGAAGAGGTCGCCGGCACGGTGGTCACCACGCAAGGCAAGCTCGTGCACTCCCTGTGGGTCGACGAGCGCCGCGACGGGCGCGGCCTGCCATACTACTGGCTGCGCTTCGGCGGCGAGCCGGTCGAAGGCAAGCAAGGCACCGATCTCTACGCCTTGCGCAACAGGCTGGTGTCGGTGACGCCGCTGCAGCTCGATCTGACCGCGCATGAAATCCGTGACCAATTGAGCAAGGCGCTTGCATGAACCAGGGCCTCCCGATCGATGACCGTGAAGGTTTTGCTGCCTTTCTGCTGCGTCTGCGCGGTCGGGGGACTGTGCCGAAAGCGCTGATCGCGGCCTTCGAGGCGACGCCGCGGCGCGGCTTCCTGGCGGCCCAGTTCCATCAGATCGCCTGGTCGGACCGTATGCTGCCGATCGAATGCGGCGAGGCGATCGAAGGTGCCGATATGCAGGCGGCGGTGATCGCGGCGCTCGCTATCGAGCAGGGCAACCGCGTGCTCGAGATCGGTACCGGTTCGGGCTACACCTCGGCGGTGATGTCGCGGCTGGCGGCGCGGGTCATCACCACCGATCGCTACAAGACGCTCGCCGAGCAGGCCAGGCAGCGCTTCGAGGCGCTCGGCATCGGCAATGTTATCGTGCGCCACGCCGATGGTTCCGGTGGCCTGCCGAATGAAGGGCCGTTCGATCGCATCGTTGCATGGGCGTCCTTCGACAGCCTGCCGCGTTTCCTGCTGGACCAATTGTCGAGTGGCGGCATCGTCATCGCGCCGATCGGCCCCGAAGAGGGCGAACAGGTGCTGGCCAAGCTGACCAAGGTCGGCAGCCGCTTCGAGCGTGAAGACATCGGCCTCGTTCGCCTGCAGCCGATCCTGCGCGGTGTCGCCGCTATCATCTAGCGCGTATGCCGATGATCAGGCCGCGCCGCGTCGGGTGCGTCTTCGACCCCGGCCGGCATGACCTGAAAATCTCCCCTGGGCTCGCTCTCTAATATTTTAAGAAAAATTGCGCCGGATTCCATGGGGTTAACCGTCGAGTAACATTAACGCGCTTTAATCATGCCTAGTTTGTACCGGGTATGTGCGGGTTAGTGCGATGCAACTCAGTGTTTTGAAGACAAGCGGTCGCAATCTGGCGCGAGGCTGCGCCATACTGATGGTCGCGGGTGCTGCTGCGGGGTGCAGTTCCCAGGTTTCGCGGTTCAATGGCGTCGACGACGTCTTTACATCCTCGACCAACAATCAGCGCACCATCATCAACAAGCAGGATGCCGTACAGCAGCCCTATCCGGGCGATGTCGCCGCCGCTCCGATCGATGGTAGCCATACACAGTCGGTCAGTCGCTCCAGCCTCGATCCGGTCTCGACGCGGCCGCTGCCGCCGCCCGTTGCCCAGGCTCCCGAAGTGGCGCCGGTATCGAAGCCGGTGCGCACCGCATTGGCCCCCGCACCGCATGTCGACAGGACCACGACCGGCACCGTCGCCCCAGTGGCATCGCCTTTCAAGGTTTCGCAACCTGACGAACCCCGCGTGGCTGCTTCCGGCACTCCGCACGCAACCGAGATCGTCGTCAGGGACGGCGAAACGATCGGCGGCCTGGCGCAGCGCTACAAGGTGCCGTCCGACGTGATCATGAAGGTCAACGGGCTGAGCGCGACCAAGGGGCTGAAGACCGGCCAGAAGCTGGTCATCCCGGCCTACGCCTATTCGAGCAAGAGCGAGCCGAAGCTCGCGGATGCCAAGCCGGCGAAAGACACCAAGCACAACCTGCCGGCCACTGCGCCGGACAAAGTCGCCGTCCTGCCGCAGCAGCCGAAGCCTAGGGAGGGCAAATCCACCGCTCAGGTCGACACGTCGGCCGCCGCGAGCCAGCCCAAGGAGCCCAAGCCGCAGGTAGCCGCGGCCAGGGCGACCAATGCAGCTGGCACCTATACGGTTCAGTCGGGCGACACGCTTTCCTCGATTGCCAGGAAAACCGGTGTCGGAGTCGTTGCCATCAAGCAGGCCAACGGCATGCAGGATGGCTTGCTCAAGATCGGCCAGACCCTGAAGGTGCCCGCCGGCGGAACCGCGACCGTCGCCGCCGCCAAGCCGGCCAAGGTCGATCCGGTGACGACGGCCACGACGCAGCCCGCGGCAAAGACCACGCCGTCGGAAACGCTGGCGTCCTACACGCCGCCGAAGAAGGATTCGAAGGTCATCCAGCAGGCCGAGGCCGACGATGCCGTCGCGCCTGACGCCACCGGCATCGGCAAGATGCGCTGGCCGGTGCGCGGTCGCGTGATCTCCGGTTTCGGCTCCGGCAAAGACGGCGTCGACATCGCCGTGCCCTCGGGCACACCGGTCAAGGCAGCCGAGAACGGTGTCGTCATCTATGCCGGCGACGGCCTCAAGGAATTCGGCAACACGGTGCTGGTGCGCCACGAGAATGGCCTAGTCACCGTCTACGGCCACGCCAGCTCGATCGAGGTGCAGCGCGGCCAGAAGGTCAAGCGCGGCCAGGAAATCGCGCTGTCGGGCATGAGCGGCACGACGGACTCGCCGAAGCTGCACTTCGAAGTGCGCAAGAACTCGGCCCCGGTCGATCCCTCGGGTTACCTCGAATAGAAGAAAAAAAGCAATTTGCGGGCCGTCTGACCTCCAGTCCGGCCCGCCGGCTCAGCCCGTTCCGAAAGGAGCGGGCTTTTTCAGTTTCAACGCGACGCGCCAGTCTTCAAGCTTCAAAGATGATCACGCAGAGTGTCGGCGATCATGACGTCAAGGCCGCTGGCCTTGATTCCGAGAAGCGTCTCCGCGTCGGAGGAATCGACCAGCAAGGGATTGTCGAAGAGATAGCTCATCTCGATGAGTTCATGCATGCCCAATGCTTCCATTTCGGGGATGGAATAGGAACGTGTTTCTGGAATTTCACGGTGAAGCATTGCCGCCGTCGTCAGGATGAGTTCCCGGGGTGAGGCGTGTTGCGATGGAACATGGAACGCCCGTCGCCATTCGGCCGTGTAGCGGGAAGCGGCGACCAGCGTCCTGGCCACGTCCTTCGTGAAGGACCAGGCATGAGTCGCGTCGAGGTTTCCAATGAAAGCAGTCGGTTTCCCCTCGATTATGGAGGGCAGCGCGACCAGTGAGAAAGAGCTGATCGCGCCATGTCCAAGATAATCGCTGGACCGCACTTCGACTGCCGGCACGTCCGCACGGACCGCCCGTTGCCACATGATCGTGCGGGCGGTCCCTTTCTTCGACGTCGGATCCAGAGACAGGTCGGAGTGAAGCGGACTATCGGCATGTTTCCCATAGCCATAGAGGTTTCCGAGAACCACAAGCTTCGCGCCGACCGCTTCCGCGGCACGCACGGTGCCGTCGATGATTGGAAAGAAGTCGGTCGGCCACCGGTGATAGGCGGCCATGGCACACATGAAAATGGCGTCGGCGTTTCGGCAGATACGCGCCAGTTCAACGGCATCGGTGGCATCGGCCTGCACCGCCCGGACGTTCCGCAACGCGTTTGAGCCGACACTCCGGCTCGTGAGAACGACGTCATGTCCTTCTTCGCCCAGAAGGCGCGCGGTCTCGTGCCCGACCGGGCCTGCTCCGACAACTACATAAAAACTCATGGCTAACCTCTCGTCCAAGCTCGATGGAGAGGCGTAGGTACATGTCCCCGGCATTGAAAATCGCGCGGGAATTGCCAATTCTTGGACAGGTTTTGCCAGGAAGCGAGAGAGCATGCATTCGCAGTCTGTTCCGGCCCGATTTCCGCCCGACGTCACAATGGCCTTCTGGCATATCGAAGCGGGCGTCCATCGTCTCTCCAGGGCGGCCCATCATCGCATCATGGTGCATGCAAGCGCGGCGACGCGTTCCTACTGCAATGAGGTTGGTCGATATTTCGTGAGGCGCGCTGGCGATATTGACCTGGTGCCCGCTGGCCAAGAGGGCGGCTTCGAGACCGAAACCCCGTTCGACACGATCGAGATCGCGTTACAACCAGCCCTGATGGAAAGGGTGGCGGCTGAGCTAGGTGGCAAGGCGCGCGCGTTGCCGCTCGACACACGTCATCTGCTTCGTGATCAGCGCATCCAACATCTCGCCCGTGCACTCGAAAGCGATCTCGGCGCAAACTCACCGAGTGGATCTTTGTTTGCCGACAGCATTGGCGCCGCTCTGGCGGTGAGGTTGCTCGGTCTTGAGAATTCCGATGTCGAGCGAACAAACCGGTTGTCAGATGCCCAGCTCAAGCGCGTGTTGGAGCATATCGAAGCTGGCTTGCACGAGCCCCTTTCAATCCAGCGATTGAGCCGAGTTGCCGGGGCGAGCAGCTCGCACTTGCGGGCTTGGTTCAAGGCGGCGACGGGCGTCACCCTGCACCGCTACGTGGTGCGACGTCGCGTCGAACGCGCACGCGCCTTGCTGGAGCGAGGCGATCTCAGCACAAGCGAGGTGGCGGAATTGACGGGCTTTGCGCACCAGTCACATCTGGCGCACTGGATGCGCCGCGAGATCGGCCAAACGCCGCGTGATTTGCGCCGGGCGCAGCCCAAATGATCTTGTCATTGGATGGCGTTGGCGACGCCACCCAACGTGTCAGTCCTTCAGCGGTTTGCCGAGCCGTCCAGCCAGGTCCTGGGTGAACTGCCAGGCGACGCGGCCCGAGCGGCTGCCGCGGGTGGTCGCCCATTCCAGTGCTTCGGCGCGCAGTTGGTCGGAATCCATGACAAGGCCATGGTGCCTGATATAGCCGTCGATCATGTCGAGATATTCGTCCTGCGAACATTTGTGGAAGCCGAGCCACAGCCCGAAGCGATCGGACAGCGACACCTTTTCCTCCACCGCCTCGGACGGGTTGATGGCGGTCGAGCGCTCATTGTCGATCATGTCGCGGGGCAAAAGATGCCGGCGGTTCGAAGTGGCATAGAAGATGACATTGACTGGCCGACCCTCGACGCCGCCTTCGAGCGCTGCCTTTAGCGATTTGTAGGAGGTGTCGTCATGGTCGAAGGAGAGGTCGTCGCAAAACAGGATGAAGCGGAAGGGGGCCGCCTTGAGCAGGCCCATCAGCTTCGGCAGCGTGTCGATGTCCTCGCGGTGAATTTCGATCAGCTTCAGCGGCAGGTCGGACTTGGTCTTGGCGTTGATCTCGGCATGCACGGCCTTGACCAGCGACGATTTGCCCATGCCGCGCGCGCCCCACAACAACACATTGTTGGCCGGATACCCGGCGGCGAAGCGTTCGGTGTTGTCGACAAGGATGTCGCGGACACGGTCGACGCCACGGATCAGGCCGATGTCGACGCGGTTAACCCTGCGCACCGGCTCCAGATAGCCCGGATCGGCCTGCCAGACGAAGCAATCGGCCTCGCCGAGGTCGGTTTGGGGCACCGGCGGCGGGGCGAGGCGGCTCACCGCCTCGATCAGCCGGTCGAGTTTCTGGTTCAGGGCTTCAATGCTGCTGTCGGTCATGTCTGTCTTTTGTTTCGCGGTTTCGACATTTGGGAGCGTGAACGTGCCCGATTCCCTCTGATCCAAAACCGGTGGCAACCTTTTGTTCGAGCGTGATCTCTGGCAAACGGTTTCCGTTTGTCTGAGAAAACCGGCTCGCGCTTTTCGCGATCATGCTCTAACACGGCTCAACAGGCCGTAAAAGCAGCCGATTTGGCCGGCCGCGCAGTTGCATTGACAACTTTACCGACTATATTCCGGCCAAATTTCAAGGGCCGCCAAATTGGCTGCTGTTTTCAAAAATCAGGAGTACCTCGATGTTCGTGACACCGGCATACGCCCAAGGCGTCGGCGCTTCTCCCGACATGTTCATCAGCATTTTGCCCTTTGTCCTGATTTTCGTGATCATGTATTTTCTGATCATCAGGCCGCAGCGCACGCAGCTGAAGAAGCGCGGCGAGATGCTGGCGGCTGTCCGTCGCGGCGACACGGTCGTCACCGGCGGCGGCTTCGTCGGCAAGGTGACCAAGGTGATCGACGACAACGAGCTCGAGATCGACCTCGGTAACGGCTTGAAGGTGACGGCGCTGCGCTCGACGATCGCCGATGTGCGCGTCAAGGGCGAGCCGGTGGCCAACCAAAACGCCAAGAAATAATCCAATTTTAGGCGGAGCGATCCGCGGACACGCTCTGACGGACGACGCCATATGCTGTATTTTTCGCGCTTCAAGATGATCCTGATCTGGGTGGCCGTGGCCATCACAGTGATCCTCGCCGCGCCCAACCTGTTCTCCGCCAGCACGCTGGCGCAATTGCCCAGCTGGGTGCCGAAGCGGCAGATGACGCTCGGCCTCGACCTGCAGGGTGGTTCGCACATCCTGCTGGAAATGAACCAGAACGATCTGATCAAGGATCGGCTGGAGACGACGCGCGACGAGATCCGCACGCTGCTACGCGACGCCAAGATCGGCTATACCGGCCTTGCCGGCACGGGGCGGACCCTGCAGGTCCGCATCACCGATCCCGCCCAGATCGATGCCGCCAAGACGGCGCTGAAGACGCTGACCGATCCGGTCGCTGCCGGCCTGTTCACCGGCGGCTCCGTCCAGGAAATGACGCTCGACGATTCCGAGCCCGGCCTGCTCAAGTTCAACGTCACCGACGCCGGCATCAAATACCGCACGTCGACCGCGCTGACGCAGTCGATCGAGGTGGTCGAACGCCGCGTCAACGAACTCGGCACCACCGAACCGATCGTGCAGCGGCAGGGCGACGACCGTATCCTTGTCCAGGTGCCGGGTCTTCAGGACCCGCAGAGACTGAAAGAAATCCTCGGCCAGACCGCCAAGCTGACCTTCCAGATGGTCGACCAGTCGATGCCGGTGCAGGACGCGCTCAATGGCCGTCCGCCCGCCGGCTCGTCGGTGCTGTATTCGCAGGACGATCCGCCGGTTCCGTATCTGATCGAAAATCGCGTCATCGTCTCGGGCGAAAACCTCGTTGACGCACAGGCGACATACAATTCGCAGAACAACGAGCCGGTGGTGTCGTTCCGCTTCGATTCGAAAGGGGCGGCGCGCTTCGGTCAGGCCACGGCGCAGAACGTCGGCAAGCTGTTCGCCATTATCCTCGACAATCAGGTGATATCGGCGCCGCAGATCCGCGAGCCGATCCTCGGCGGCACCGGCCAGATTTCCGGCAATTTCACCGCCCAGAGCGCCAATGACCTTGCGGTGCTGCTGCGCGCCGGTGCGTTGCCCGCAACGCTGACGGTCATCGAAGAACGCACGGTGGGTCCGGGCCTTGGCCAGGATTCGATCCATGCCGGCAAGGTCGCCGGCATCATCGGTTCTATCCTCGTCGTCGCCTTCATGTTCGTCGGCTACGGCTTCCTCGGCTTCCTCGCCAACATCGCGCTGGCGGTGCACGTGGCGATGATCGTCGGCGTGCTCTCGTTGCTTGGCGCTACGCTGACCTTGCCTGGTATCGCCGGTATCGTACTGACCATCGGCATGGCGGTCGATTCCAACGTGCTGATCTATGAACGTATTCGCGAGGAGCGACGCGCCGGCCGCTCTGTGATCCAGGCGATCGATACCGGTTTCACCAAGGCGCTAGCGACCATCGTCGATTCCAACATCACTTCGCTGATCGCCACCGTAGTGCTGTTCTATCTCGGTACCGGGCCGGTGAAGGGCTTTGCCATCACCTACGCCATCGGCATCCTGACCACGGTCTTCACCGCCTTCACCTTCACCCGCCTGCTGGTCTCGATCTGGCTGCGCCGGGCTCGCCCGAAGGAATTGCCGAAGGCGCCGGTGACTTTCGTTCCACCCGGCACCAAGATCCCCTTCATGGGCATCCGTCGCTGGACCTTTACGCTCTCCAGCGCACTGTCGATCCTGTCGGTGGTGCTGTTCATGACCGTTGGCATCAATTACGGCATCGACTTCAAGGGCGGTTCGCTGATCGAGGTGCAGGCCAAGAGCGGCAATGCCGACCTCGCCGACCTCCGTGCGCGGCTGACCGAGCTCAACATCGGCGAAGTTCAGGTGCAGCAGTTCGGTACGCCGAACGACGTGCTGATCCGCGTCGGGACGCAGGATGGTGGCGAGAATGCCGAGCAGACCGTCATCGACAAGGTGCGTGGCGAGCTGCAGGACAATTACGATTTCCGCCGCGTCGAAGTGGTCGGACCGACCGTTTCTGGCGAGCTTGCCAAGCAAGGCACGATCGCCATGCTGATCGCGCTGCTTGGCATCCTGGTGTATGTCTGGTTCCGCTTCGAATGGCAGTTCGCGGTCGGCGCCATCGTGGCGACTGTGCACGATGTGGTCATGACGCTCGGCTTCTTCGTCATCACCGGACTGGAGTTCAACCAGTCATCGCTGGCGGCGATCCTGACGATCATCGGCTATTCGCTGAACGATACGATCGTGGTCTATGACCGTGTTCGAGAGGATTTGCGAAAATACAAGCGCATGCCGCTGCCGCAGCTGTTGAACAACGCCATCAACGAGACGCTGTCGAGAACGACGCTGACTTCGGTGACGACGATCCTGGCGCTGCTGGCGCTGGTGCTGTTCGGCGGCGAGGTGATCCGCTCGTTTACGATGGCCATGCTGTTCGGCGTCGTCTTCGGCACCTATTCGTCTATCTTCATCGCCGCACCGCTGCTGATCCTGTTCAAGCTGAGGCCGCAGGCTTCGGCCGACGAGGAGAAGCCGGTCAATGGCGGCAAGGCGGTCGCGACCTGACGCGCCGCCCCGAAGGGGTATAGCGGTGACCGGCAAAGGCATCGTCATCCGCGAGGCGCATTTTCCGGGCCGCGCGCCGATCGAAGCCTATGGCAATGGCGGGTTCCGCTTTGCCGACATGTCGCATCGCGGTTCGCTCATGTGCCTGCCATCCGGCATCCATGGCTGGGAACCGGCTGATCCTCTGGTGCTGACGGTGGCGGATTTCGACAAGCTGCTGGCTGAGGCCGGCAAGGTCGAGATCCTGCTGGTCGGCATGGGCAGGGATCTCCGGCCATTGCCCGCCGCACTGCGAGCCGCGCTGAAGGCTGCCGGCATTGCGTCCGACCCGATGTCGACCGGTGCCGCGGTACGGACCTACAATGTCCTTCTGGCGGAAGAGCGCGCCGTGGCCGCCGCGCTCATCGCCGTCGATTGACATGTCCCAGAATGCCAAAATCGTCACGGACGCGGTGCGCGCCGCCGACCATGACCGCTATCTGACCGCGCTCTACGCGCCCGACGACAAGCGCGACGCGCTGTTTTCGCTCTACGCCTTCAATGCCGAGATCGCAGGAATCCGCGATCGCATCCATGAAGCGCTGCCGGGCGAGGTGAGGCTGCAATGGTGGCGCGATGTCATTGCCGCTGGCGGAGAAGCGGGCGCCGGCCATCCCACAGCCGAAGCCTTGAACGCCACGATAGCGACGTTCGGCCTGCCGAAGCCGGCCTTCGAGAACATGCTCGATGCACGCATCTTCGACCTCTATGACGACCCGATGCCGTCGCGCACTGACCTGGAAGGCTATTGCGGCGAGACTGCTGCCGCGATCATCCAGCTTGCGGCGATGGTGCTCGATCCCGTCGGGGCGCCGCGCTTTGCCGATCTGGCGGGCAGGGCAGGCTGTGCGCAGGCGATGACCGGCCTGTTGCTGCTGTTGCCGCTGCATCGCCGGCGCGGACAGTGTTTTGTCCCGGCCGATATTTTGGCGGCGGCGGGATCGTCGCCGGAAGAATTCATTGCTGGTGATGGCGGACCCGGCGCCAAACGCGCGGTGGCGGCGATGATGGCGCTGGCACGGGAACATCTTTCCGCCTTCGAGCAAGGCGCACCGACCTTGCCTGTCTCGCTGCGTCCGGCATTCCTGCCGCTCGCCCTGTCACGTGCCTACCTCGGCAAGATGGAGAATGGTTCGCCGCTCGAAGGCGTGGCGCGGCTGTCGGCCTTGCGCCGGCATTGGCTGCTGCTGCGTCGCGCGAGCAAGGGCTGGCCTGCGCTTTGACGTAAACGTCAATCGTGTTAAGACGTCCCCCGCGCCAAACTGTTGCCGAAGACAACAGGCCGGCCCGGAGGAGATGAATGAGCTTACCCATATTGGTGGCGATCGTTACCTTCGGCATCGCGCTGTCGGTTGCGGCGGTGCATTTCACCGGCGGCAGCAAGATAGCGACGCTCAGCAGTGCCAATCGCGCGGTGAGCCGATTCGCTGAGGATTTTCCCGACGAGATCGCGACGGTAGTCCGCCTGACAGCGGATGCCAGGACTGCGTTTCTGGATATCGGGCGAGGGCGCATCGGCATCGTTCACGGCATCGGCGATTGCTTTTTGACCCGCATCGTCACGCCTCAGGATGTCGCGGTTTTGAACACCGAAGATGCGAACACGGTCTCGTTCCGGCTCGCCGATTTTACCTGGAAGGGCGGCCGCTTCCACTTTGCCAGCTCAACGGATGCGCAGGGCCTGCTGGAAGCCTTGAGCCGCAACGTTCGAATTCCACTGCGGAGGCCGCGTGATGGACAGCTATAATTTCCCGCAAGTCACCCAACTGGCCATCCCGTTCTTTGTTGTCGCGATCCTGGTCGAACTTTGGCTGGTGCGCACCGGCCGCGCCAGAGGTTCGTTCGAAACGCGCGACACCTTGACCAGCCTGATGATGGGCACCGGCAATGTCGTTGCCGGGCTGCTGCTTGGCGTCGTGTCCTACTGGGCACTGCTGTGGCTCTGGCAATTCCGCGTCTTCGATCTCGGCCTCTCGGTCTGGGTGTTCCTGGCCGCCTTCCTGCTCGATGATTTGCGCTACTACGTCTATCACCGCATCGCGCACCGGGTGCGCTGGGTGTGGGCCGAGCACGTCAACCACCATTCCAGCCAGCACTACAATCTGTCGACGGCGCTGCGGCAAAGCTGGACCGGCCTGTTCACCTTCATGTTCGTTTTGCAGGCGCCGCTGGTGCTGCTCGGTTTCCACCCGGCGGCGATTGCCTTCACCTTCGGCTTCAACCTGGTCTGGCAATTCTGGATTCACACCGAGACCATCGGCAAGATGTGGGGCTGGTTCGAGTTCGTCTTCAACACGCCTTCGCACCACCGCGTCCACCACGCCACCAATCCGCGCTACCTCGACGCCAATTATGCCGGCACGCTGATCATCTGGGACCGCATATTCGGCACCTTCGTCGGGGAACTGGACGAGGACCGGCCGCGCTACGGCATCGTCAGGAACCTCGGCACCTTCAATCCGCTGAAAGTGGCATTCCATGAATGGATCGGCATGTTCCGGGACGCCTTTGCGCCTAGCCTGACCTTGAGCGATCGCCTGAACTATCTGATCAAGCCGCCGGGCTGGAGCCATGACGGCTCGCGCGAGACGTCGGAAAGCCTGAAGGCCGCCTATGTCAGGAGAAATCCTGATGAGGCCGGCAAGCCGGGGTTGCCGATAGCTGGTGTCGAGCCGGCCGAGTAACTTGTCGCCTCAGGATGGTTAGTGCGACCTGCCGTCGCGCATCAGCGTCTCATAGTCGCGACCGCCATAGAAGATGTTGACGATGCGGACGAAGTTATCGTCGACGATGTAAGCGATGACTGCAGAGTGCTCGAATGGAACTGTTCGCAATCCTGGCAGGATATCATCGCGGGAACGACCGCTGCGTGGTGCATTGCCGATATTCTGGCAGCGGTCTTCAATGCGCAAAGTAAACTTCAGCGCAACCTCAACGCTTCCGCCGGCGTCGACGATATGTCTGAAAATCTCGGCCAGATCATTTCTGGCATTTTCGCCGTATTCAATCTCAAGCCGCTGAATCATCGCCGCGGCTCGAATATTGAGCGGCGAGCTCCCTAAGATGGTCGCGAACCTTTTCCCCCGAATAGCCCGGCCTTGTGTCCTCGATCGACGCCTTCACCCGCGCTCTGATCGACGCCATACGCTCTGCATGTTCCTCTTCTTCGCGCTGGAAGGCGCGAAGGGCTGCACGGATGACTTCACTGGCCGAACCGAAGGAGCCGTCTTCGACCTTCTCCCGGATCATGCGCGCCATAGCGGGCGTGACGGTGACCGACAGTTTCTCGGCGGGTTCCATGGATGCCTCTCTTATGTATAAAGTAGAATATTATCCTACTTTATACATAAGATCCAATCAGAATGCGAAGTCGTCTATTCCGCGGCTTCGGCCGTTTGCGCAGCCAACCCCAGCCACTCCCTGCAATCAGCGCGCGCGCGCGAGGTGATGGCGTGCCTTTTGGCAACAGTCTTGTCCTTGCCGCGCATGCGTTTGCCCTCGGTCTTCGGGGCTTCGACGGGCGGGAACAGGCCGAAATTGACGTTCATCGGCTGGAAGGAGCGCTTGCCCGGCTCATCGTCGGACACGATGTGCCCGCCGGTGATGTGGTTGAGCAGGGCGCCGAAGGCCGTGGTCAGCGGCGGCAGGGACGGTGAGTGGCCGAGACGCTCGGCTGCGGCGAAGCGGCCGGCAAGCAGACCGATCGCGGCACTTTCGACATAGCCTTCGCAGCCGGTGATCTGGCCGGCGAAACGCAGGCCGGGCCGCGACTTCAGTTGCAGCGAAGCGTCCAGCAAGGTCGGCGAGTTGATGTAGGTGTTGCGGTGCAGGCCGCCGAGGCGGGCGAAATCGGCGTTTTCGAGACCCGGTATGGTGCGGAACACGCGCACCTGCTCGGCATGCTTCAACTTGGTCTGGAAACCGACCATGTTGTAGAGCGTGCCCAGCGCATTGTCCTGCCGCAGCTGCACCACGGCATAGGCCTTTACGGTCGGATTGTGCGCGTTGGTCAGCCCCATCGGTTTCATCGGCCCGTAGCGCAGCGTCTCGACGCCGCGCTCGGCCATGATCTCGATCGGCAGGCAGCCGTCGAAATAGGGCGTGCCTTCCCATTGCTTGAATTCGGTTTTCTGGCCGTCGACCAGCGCTTGCACGAAGGCAAGGTACTGGTCCTTGTCCATAGGACAATTGATGTAGTCCTTGCCGGTGCCGCCTGGCCCGACCTTGTCGTAGCGCGACTGGAACCAGCAGGTATCCATGTCGATCGTGTCGAAATGGACGATTGGCGCGATGGCGTCGAAGAAGGCGAGCGCATCGGCGCCGGTCGCTTCCGCGATCGACTGGGCAAGCCCGGGGGCGGTCAATGGGCCCGTGGCGACGATCGCCTGGTCCCAATCCGCCGGCGGCAGACCAGGCACTTCCTCGCGCTGGATGGTGATCAGCGGGTGTGCTTCGAGCTTTTTCGTCACTGCGTCGGCGAACCCGTCGCGATCGACGGCCAGCGCGCCGCCGGCCGGAACCTGGTTGGCGTCGCCGGCGCTCATGATCAACGAGCCGGCCAGCCGCATTTCGGCATGCAACAGGCCGACTGCGTTGTTGTCGGCATCGTCGGAGCGGAAGGAATTGGAACAGACGAGCTCGGCCAGGCTGTCGGTCTTGTGTGCATCGGTGCCGCGAACGGGCCGCATTTCATGCAGGATGACCGGAACGCCGGCCTGCGCTGCCTGCCAGGCGGCTTCGGAACCGGCGAGGCCGCCGCCGATGATATGGATGGGGTTTTTGCTCATGAGCGCCGGAATAATCGCTTGGTGCGGCGATTGCAATTGCCGTGCGCGGCAAACAGCTGCTGATGGGAGCGCCTCCTGAAAACGACAACACCCGCCGGGGGAGGAGGTCCGGCGGGTGTCGTTTTTGGGGTCGACCCTCGGGAGGAGGTGAAGGCCGACCATATTCGTCATCGCCGGGGAGGAGGTCGGCTTTGACGAAATTCCTTTCGCCATTTTTAGAAGGGGCGAAACCTCTGGAGCAAAATTCGTTTTACTCCGGGGAAAACAGCGCCCGCCGCGGGAGGAGGTGCAGCGGGCGCCGTTTTTGTGGCCAACCCTCGGGAGGAGGTGAAGGTCGGGCCTATTCGTCATCGCCGGGGAGGAGGTCGGCTTTGACGAAAACTCTTTCGCTGTCTGAAAAG